>JAJXVI010000197.1 GCA_021782195.1 bacterium
CCGACCAGGCGCCCTCTTCAAATCGGTAGGTCGGGTCGGTCACGACGGCGTCGGGCAGCTGCTTGAGGACCGTCGCCGTCGCCGACGTCGAGCTGCTGACGCTGTCGATCCGCACGATCCCGACGCGCCTCCGTCACTGGTGCAACGTCATCGCGCAACCGGGACCGAGCTCGGTCCTGTCCCCTGGTCCATCTGGCTCGACAGCGGGATTGACGTGGTATGTGAAACAGGCCGCGATGAAGGACGTGTGCTTCCTGTCCTGAATGCATTTGTCGTTCTCGGGCGGGGCAGTTCTGGAGAGCAGCGCAAGGGTTGGATTCTCTTTGCGGACGAATCGGTTTCCCGCCGGCAAGCAGTACTTTGCTGGTCAGGAAATGACGATAGCTTCGATCTCCACCACCTGCACGGCGCCACCAACCCCACCTACGTGAGACGCAATGGCGGAGAACACTGGCGCATTCAAGCCGGTGCGACGGTGGAAATGGGGTATCTCAGATTTCGCCTTCAGAACCGGACCGACGACGAGGAACCTTCCCGGTTTGTGCAGACAGTACTCTCCTCCCAGGAACGTGAGTCCGACGTTCGTCCTCTTGCACGCCCTCGTTTTGCCCTGACGGTGACACGTGGTCCGCACCGAGGGGAAACCTTCATCCTGAACCGTCGCACTCACATCCTGCATTGCACTCCTTCTGACAACCCGCACCTTCTACTTGCGCGCGGACAGAAGCACAGCGCAGAACTCGATCTGCTTCTGTGGAACGACACCCACGAGGCCTATGAAATACTCCACAACCCCTTTGCACCCAGGTCCACGACCGTCACGACGCGTGATTCAGAGAATACAGACCAGGCACATGGCGAACCTGCTAGCATTCAGCTGCAAGCATCTGCCTCGCACCCGATCAGGCTCAAACCTGGAGACCTCATTACGTGCGACGGTCTCGAACTTTGCGTGCACTGCGAGATTAAGCCGTTACTGACTGGCACATTGAACCACGTTCTCCACAGAGGGTACATCGAGAACATCCCGCGCGTCGAGGATCTCATCGGGAATATTCTGGACACAGGCAATACCACAGACGTCGTTTCCGGAATTCCCTCCCCTACCCGCGAAAGTGCTGCGGAACCTGTTTTCGAACGCCAGTTCGCGTGCGACGAACTGGCTTCAGAAAGCAATTCAGAACATGCGTTCCGCCCCATCGCTCAGGACTCCGACACCGACAACGAACACGCATTCGGCATCACCAACTGCACGCGAGGCCCCGAAAGAGAACGTGCGTTTGTAGACACGAACATCGAGACCGTTGTGCGTTCGCCCTTCCTGGATATGTCCCCGACCCAGGCCGTACTTCACGCCAGGCGCGCAGCAACCGCAGAAATGAACGCCATCTCGGGCAGCAACTCGCAAGCGATCACAGCCGAAGAGGACATCCACACACACCAGGAGCAGTCCCAGAGCAACTCGCAAGCGACCACAGCCGAAGAGGACATCCACACACACCAGGAGCAGTCCCAGAGCAACTCGCAAGCGACCACAGCCGAAGAGGAGACCCACACACACCAGGAGCAGTCCCAGAGCAACTCACAAGCGACCACAGCAGAAGAGGACATCCACACACAACAGGAGCAGTCCCAGAGCAACTCACAAGCGACCACAGCAGAAGAGGACATCCACACACAACAGGAGCAGAAGTCGAACCGCAGCTACCGGTTGCTGGTTGTCCACGCTGTCGGCCACGAGTCGGGCGCGCAGGTTGCCTGTCTGGGCGAAGCTGACTCTACCACTGTCGTACTTGGATCTGCACCGGAATGTGCGGTGCAGATCGCGGGAGATACGGCTGTGAGTCCGCAGCACGCCCGTCTGGAATGGACGCACGGCCTCGTTCTCCTGACGCCACTGGAAGCCACGCCGATTGTGAACCGGCTCATCTGTCTGAAGCCAACTGTGCTCGTTACTGGGGACGTCATCCGTCTGTCGCGACAGAGCGTTCTGGTTCTGCGGGCCACTGACTGAGAGCGACCGCGCTTTGAGGGGCGACCTGCCACCACACCCCAGGCCTCTGTAATGGTAAGAACCTCCCGAACCGCAGCACAGGCAACGCGATGAGCCTGTGCCTCAGGCTTGAACTCACAACCTGAATCGTGCCGAGCTACCCGAGTAACGGCGGCCGTTCACGGTGAGACGACCCGGGCGATGAACCGATGCCAGCTCAGCTTTCCGGGCTGATAAGCTGCGCACCCGCCCCGGCCAGAAGTGCATCGGCCGCATCCACAGGTAGCGCGCTGGCAAAATAGAACCCCTGAACCATCTCGCACTCGAGGTCACGAAGGAGTTCCAACTGCTTTTCCGTTTCCACTCCCTCGGCGATCACGCGCAGTCCCAAATTACGTGCCAGCAGAATGATGGTCTGCACAATCTTCACGGCTTCCCTGTCCTCTTCGAGGCGCGCAACAAACGACTTGTCCACCTTCAGGGTGTCGAACGGGAAACGGTGGAGATAGCTCAGGGAAGAGTAGCCAATGCCGAAATCGTCAATTGCAAGGTGCAGGTTGCGATCCTTCAGGCGAGATAATACGTCAGCGGCCACTTCTGCGTTGTGCATCATGGTGCTCTCGGTAATCTCGAACTCGATGAACTTAGGCGCGACACGAGTTTCGGCAAGCACCGCACACAGTTGCGTGTAAAGGTCGGGCTGAAGAAACTGCTTGCCGGAAAGATTGATGCTGACCATGGGAGGGGCGTCCGGAAATCTCTCCTGCCAGACGCGGGCCTGTCGACAGGCCTCTCGAGCGATCCACATTCCAAGCGGTACGATGAAACCGCTCTCCTCTGCCAGGGGGATGAATTCGGCTGGCAACACGATCTCTCCATCGGCACGCATCCAGCGCACGAGTGCCTCAAAACCAAAAATCTGATGCGTGATGGTATCGTAGATCGGCTGATAGTGAAGGACGAACTCCTGCCGGTCAAGCGCGCGCCGAAGATCGGCCTCAAGCTGCAGTCGGCGTGCCGCGCGGGTGTGCATCGTGGACTCAAAGGTCTCGATGCGTCCACCTCCAATGTTGCGCGCGGTCAGCATCGCGGTGTGGGCGTCGCGAAGCAAAGGCTCGACGCCATCACTGCTCTCGTGCCCGAGGGCAATTCCAATGCTTACTGTCGTAACAACCTCTCGACCGTGAATGGTGATCGGCTGAGCAAGATGTTCGAGAATGCGCGCCGCCACGGCAGTCACATCTGTAAGTGCACCCACATCATCGAGAAGAATGGTGAACTCGTGATTGTCAAAGCGAGCTACTTCATCGCCGGTTCTCAGCATCTCCTGGAGGCGACGCGCAAGTGAACGCAGCAACTGCTCGCCAACGTGATGTCCGAGGCTGTCGTTGATGATGTTGTAGCGATCCGGACTCAGAGAGACGACGGCAAACAGGTAATCGGACCGACGGCGGGCACGTGCAAGCGAACGATGCAGGTGTTCAAGAAAGACGGTCCGCGTCGGAAGCCCGGTCAGCAGGTCGTGAGTCGGCTCTTGCTGCGCGCGTCGGGCAAGTTCTTCCCTCTTGAAGGCCAGCACCTGACGCACACGATGAAGAAGCGCCCGCGAATCGACGGGTTTTGTGACGTATCCATTTGCCTGTCGATTGAGTGCTTCGACAACAGTCTTTGACTCGGCATCACCTGTCATCATCACAACAGGGAGCTGGCTCATCGACCAGCGACTTCTCAACCTGCTCAGAACCTCGAAACCGTCAAATTCGGGCAGGTTGAGGTCAAGCAGCACCAGATCAAACGAGTGCGACAGGCCGGCCTCGAGTCCGCTGGCCGCGTCGTTGTGAACTTCCACGGTATAGCCTTCGAGTTGCAGCAAGGCCGAAATCATCGCGCTCACCTGCTCGTCATCGTCTATCAGGAGCAGGCTCTCAGGCAATTCTCTCGATTCAGGCATCCCTGTTCAACGCTCGCGATTCACCTTCCGTGAAAGAGCCAGGCGAAGCCCGTGCTCTTCTCTATCTCTTTTTGACGCACGCCACTCGGCTCCTCTATGGAAGGCACGAGTCAACGCATCCGTGCTGCACTTTTCCGTTCAAGCATGGGCGAGACCCGCAACACACCTTCACGCGCCCAGACCAGTTCGATCTTCACCTCGATCGCGTCACCAGGGACCACGCCTGCTCCGGGAACAGCCGGACAGTCGGTCTCCACGAGTGTATCGTGAAGCTGCACGTGATAACGGTCTGGAAATACCTGAAGCACGGTAGCAAAGCGAGTCTGCCAGAGACTGTCGTCGAGATGTTTGTAGATCCAGTAACTCTTGCGAGAGCGTTCCATGCTCTCAGCCTGCTCCGAGGAGGAACTGGTAATGGCTGAAATGCGTTCCAGGTCTTCGCGCACGTACATCGGGCGACCTTCGCGCAGGTGACTCTTCACCTGTCGATGCATCACGAGGTCGAGATAACGGCGGATCGGTGACGTGAACTGGAGATATGCGTCAACCCCCAGCCCAGAGTGACGAAGCGGTGCGAGACTGGTTTCCCCTTTACGCAGGAGACGTCGAATCTTGAACCCGTCAAGCGCCGTGAAAACCTCGCCAAGCGTGATGGGTTCGGCCGGTGGAGGCTGACCGCGGTACACAGCCGGAATCTGGTGCTCGACGCAATAGCTCGCGACTGCTTCGTTCGCCAGAATCATGAACTCAGACACCAGCACGTGACTTGGAATGTCCTGCTCTTCTCTGCGAATCTCGATTCGACGTTCGCCTTCTGCCCCGACGTGGACGAACACCTCAACGCTCGGAAAGGGGATGAACACCGCGCCAGCCGCGCGACGACGCTCCCGTCGTCTGCAGGCCAGCCGGTAAAGGTTCTCCAGCCCTGTATCCGTGTGTTCCTCGAGTGCGGTATCGACGTACGCGTAAGTCAGTCGCTCCTGCACGTGCACGACCGATTCCACGATGCGGGTGCTGAGAAGTTCACCCTGTTCGTCAAGGACGGCAATTACCGAAAGTGCAGGACGGTCGACACCCTGGCGGAGAGAACAGACCTGTGTTCCAATGGTCGACGGCAGCATGGGGATCTTGAGATCTGGAAAATACACCGACGTACCTCGGTGAAGAGCCTCGCGGTCGAGCGTGCTTTCCGGAAGCACGAACTCGGCAGGGTCGGCAATGTGGATACCCACCTCCCACGCGTCATCAAGCCTGCGAATGCTCAACGCGTCATCGGTTTCCACGGTGTATTCGTCGTCGATGGTCACCGCGTGCAGGTGAGTCAGGTCGACCCGGGTGGCCTCACGCCAGACCTCCGACTCCGCCTCGTCGAGTGCGTGGCGGGCTGCAGTGAGCACCGTATCAGGGAAGTCGACAGGTACACGATTGCGGTAGAGTGCGAGGTTTTCATCCGGGTCCCAGAGTCCGGCGCGCACGAGCAGCTGAAACGGGGCGTCACGCTGAGAAATCCCGGCCTGCCCGAGAACGGTCTGAATCTCCTTGAAGCGACCCGACTCAGGACCGAAAAGAGCAGCGTCCTTGAGCCATTCGATGTACTTCGGCGTACATGGAGGAGCCGGCACGTCGGTGGCTGGTCGGCCATCACGTCGGTTAGATCGGAA
>JAJXVI010000198.1 GCA_021782195.1 bacterium
GGCTCAAGCTCGCGTACGTGGGTGACGGCAACAACGTCGCGAACTCATTGATGCTCGCGTGCGCGCATGTCGGAATGCACTGCGCTGTGGGACACCCGCACGGCTATGCTCCCGACGCACCGATTGCAGAGCACGCCGGTGAACTGGGAAGAGCGACCGGCGCTCGCATCACCGTGACAACCGACCCGCACGAGGCCGTCGCTGGCGCCGACGTCGTGTACACCGACGTATGGACCAGCATGGGCCAGGAAGGGCAGGAGGAAGAGCGCCGCGCGAAGTTCGGACCGTTCCAGGTGAGTGACGCCCTCATGGCACGAGCAAATCCCGAAGCCCTGTTCATGCACTGCCTGCCGGCGCACCGCGGTGAAGAAGTCAGCGCCTCGGTGATGGACGGACCGCAGTCGGTGGTTTTTGATGAGGCCGAGAATCGCCTCCACATCCAGAAAGCCATCATGACCCTGCTGGTCCCCTAGATGCCAGCTGCCCTGTTGCGACTTCTCCGGGGACTCCTCAAAGCGGGCGCGCTTGCCGCGCTTGGCGTCTTCCTTGCTTTCTTCGTGCTCTCGGTGCCGGCAGTCCGAAAATCCGCAAGATTATCGCGCTCCACCCCCGATGCTTTTGAAGCGTGGTTTGGAAGCCCAGACCGGCCGGTGGGCCCCAGGGTCACTCCCCTCGATGAAATGGACAACGCCGCGGCGCATCCCCATCGATTCAAGCGCCTGTCGTGGCAGGGTGTCGAGAACGCGCCCCCTCCAGACTCTCCCGCAGCCAACCCGCTGCGGGGGGGGACCCAACTGCTCTCCTATCATCCGAGGAAGGAGATGCTGCTTTCCCGCACCCTGCGCGCGAGCCACCTTCCAGATCCCATTCTCCGCGTGGGCGTATACTCGCTCGTCCCTTCGCGTACTGCCGGAAGCGCGCGAGAAGCGGGCGCCAACCATCCGCGTCCGCGCGGCTACCGCTGCACGCCGCGCCTCGGCCCGGACACCCTCATCTGCTATATCGAAGCATGGAGCGGCGTACCCATGTCGCGTCCCGCCGTGGAAGAGACCGCAGAACGCGCAATTGACTGCGCCTTCCGAATCTTCCCGCGCTGCGTGGAAGTGGACATTGTGGCGGTGCCCTGGCGCGAGATTCGCGGCCACAAACCGCCTGATTTCTTCTCCGCCGCAGTTCGGCGCACGCGCTGGCACCCCATCGAGGGCGCCTGCTCGGCGGGAGAGAACCTGCGACTGAGCAGTGCGGTCTGGCTCGACTCCCACGCCATGGCCGACTACCCTGTCGGCACCGGCCCCGTCGCCCCCCCGCCGCACCAGCCGCCGGTTCGCGCAGGAAAAACAGTGACAACGCGCGAACGCCAGCATCATTGATTCGATGTGGCCCGCGTAGCGCGCCCGGCCGGTCAGGAGGCCACCGTTGCTCTGCACCAAGTGCGATGGGCACCTGTGCCAGGACAAAATGTACGATCTCCCGCGAGCGTACCGGGAGTACTACTGTGTCAATTGTGGCCAACGATTCTGGATCGACGCGAGAACATTGACCATTGAGATCGGTCCCATAGGCCGTGGCTATCTCGCTGCCGTTGTCGCGAAAAACTGAACCAACCCAGACACGAGACAGGTCCGTCTTTTCGGACCACGTCGAAAAATTACAGGAGGCGCACAGGTGGAACAGGGAACCTCAACCGTCAAGCAAGGGCTCGCCCAGATGTTGAAGGGCGGCGTCATCATGGACGTAACGACCCCCGAACAGGCTGTCATTGCACAGGAAGCGGGCGCAGTTGCAGTCATGGCCCTCGAACGCGTACCGGCCGACATCCGCAAGGAAGGTGGCGTGGCACGCATGGCCGACCCGGGAATCGTTCAGGCCATCGTCGACGCCGTAACGATTCCGGTCATGGCCAAAGCGCGCATCGGGCACTTTGTCGAGGCCGAAATCCTTCAATCCCTGGGTGTCGACTACATCGATGAGAGTGAAGTGCTGACCCCTGCCGACGAACAGCACCACATCAACAAGAAGGCGTTCAAGGTTCCGTTTGTCTGTGGCGCACGCGATCTTGGCGAGGCACTTCGACGCATTGCAGAAGGCGCATCGATGATCCGCACCAAGGGAGAGGCTGGCACCGGTAACGTGGTCGAAGCCGTCCGCCACATGCGCGCCATCATGGGCGAAATTCGACGCCTCAAGAACATGCCCGAAGACGAACTGGTTGCTTTTGCAAAGTCCATCGGCGCACCGTTGGAGCTCGTCATGGAAACGCAGAACCTGGGGCGGCTTCCAGTGGTGAACTTTGCCGCAGGCGGCATTGCAACCCCGGCAGACGCAGCCCTCATGATGCGTCTCGGGGCCGACGGCGTATTTGTGGGAAGCGGCATCTTCAAGTCCCAGGACCCGGCAGTACGCGCCCGCGCCATCGTGGAGGCAACCACCTATCAGGCTGACGCCGCCGTGCTGGCCCGCATCTCGCGCAACCTGGGCGAGGCGATGAAAGGTCTTGACGTGGCTTCGATGCCGCAAAGCGAACTGTTGGCGGTCCGAGGTTGGTAGACAGCACTTCCCCACCCATTACAGTCGGGGTTCTGGCGCTGCAGGGCGACGTCGTGGAGCACGTGCGTTCCATCGTCGCCAGCGGCGCTACGGCTGTGGAAGTGCGCACCCGTTCCGACCTCGAAGGCGTCAGCGGACTGGTCATTCCGGGCGGGGAAAGCACCACCGTGGGCAAGCTGTTGGAGCGGTTCAATCTGCTTGAACCGCTCCAACAGCGCATTGCAGGCGGAATGCCCGTGTATGGAACGTGCACGGGGATGATCCTGCTCGCGAAATCGGTGGAAGACGGTCTCGACGGCCAGCCAATCCTTGGTTCGCTTGACGTCGTCGTCGCCCGGAACGGCTATGGGCGACAACTGGAGTCGTTCGAGGCCACGGTTGACCTCTCCCTGCCCGCACAGGAGCCCGGCTCGTTCCACGGCGTATTCATCCGCGCCCCTCGGGTCCGGTCGGTCGGTCCCGGAGTGGGGGTACTTGCCCGCATGGGTCACGAGATCGTTGCCGTCTGCCAGGGAAATCTGCTGGCCACGTCGTTCCACCCGGAACTGACTTCAGACGCGCGCGTACACGCCTATTTCGTCGGCATGTGCCGCGCCTTCGCAGCCATCTCGAACCCAGGCCCTGACTCCGCGGACGTCACGGTGCCCGCGGAGTCGGAGCCGGCACCGTGACGCCCATTGTAACGCTCCTGACAGACTTCGGACTGCGTGACCCCTACGTGGGAATCATGAAGGCCGTCATCCTGTCCACCGCACCGACGGCCAGGCTTGTGGATCTCACCCATCAGGTTGGCCCTCAGAACATTCTCCAGGGCGCGTTTGCGCTCGCCTCTGCCGTTCGCTACTGTCCCCCGGCAACCGTCCACCTGGCCGTGGTCGACCCCGGGGTCGGGAGCGGTCGCGACGCGATCGTGGTCCAGACGCATCGAGCCCGCTACGTTGCACCCAACAACGGCCTGTTGACGCTCGCGCTCGAGAACGACCGTCCCGTGCGCGCGTGGCGCCTGAACCGCCCGCAGTACTTCCTGCCGGAGGTCAGCCGCACATTCCACGGCAGAGACATTTTTGCGCCGGTTGCCGGCCATCTTGCGTGCGGCCGTTCGCCCGAGGACATGGGCGAACCGCTCCCGCTAGATGGGCTTGTCAAGCTCACGATTCCCCGCCCTGAAGAAACCGGCGGGGGAATTCGTGCGCGGGTCGTCTATGTCGATC
The DNA here is from genome assembly GCA_021782195.1 of bacterium. Taxonomy (GTDB): domain Bacteria; phylum Vulcanimicrobiota; class Xenobia; order RGZZ01; family RGZZ01; genus JAJXVI01. The sequence continues at coordinate 3,759 of JAJXVI010000198.1, forward strand.
GTTTCGGGAATCTCGTCACCAATCTCATGGGCGCCGACATCGCGCATCGCCCTGTGCGAAGCGTACGAATCGCACAGCAGTTCATCCCGTTCGCACACACCTATGCAAGCGTCCCGAAGGGCGACTACCTCTGCATCTGGGGAAGCACCGGCAACCTCGAAATCGCCTGTTCGATGGGCGATGCTGGCGGTCAGCTGTCCGTGGGAGAAGGCGTCGAAGTGACAGTGTTCCTGGAAGACTCGTCAGAAGCGCCCCATGGCGGTGCGGCGGGGGTGACCCCATAGACCAGCAGGCGGCCCCCATCGTCGAGATGCTCGCCCGTTACCGTCGTGGAAATCCGGTCGAGTTCTGCGTCCCGAGCAACCGGACTGGCCTTCAGGCCGACCTCGGAACCGTCGGGCTCCTCGGCCGTGCGGCATTCGCGTGCGATGTCACCCAGGTCGCTGACATTGACGACCTCCTCGCACCTCAGGGTGCCATCGCCGAAGCCGAGCAGCTGGCAGCCGCACTGTGGAAGGCAAGAAGCACGCACTTCCTGGTGAACGGTACTTCGAGCGGCATCCAGGCCGCCTTCCTGGCCTTCTGTGGCCCCCGAGACGAGGTCGCAGTCCCCCGCGCCTCGCACCGATCCGTGTTGGAAGGGTTCATCCTCTCCGGCGCCATCCCGCGCTGGATCCCGTGCGACGTCGACCCGACCCTCGGATGCGCCGTTCCACCCGCTCGGGACGTGCTCCAGCGCGAAGCCACGGGCGCACGCATGGCAGTGCTGACCCGTCCCACCTACTACGGCGACGTCGCCGACCTCGCGCCCCTGGCACAAGCGCGTCGCACGGGAACAATCATCATGGTTGATGAAGCCTGGGGTGCACACTTCGGTCACCATCCCCGACTCCCATCGAGCGCATGCCAGGGAGGCGCAGACATCGTGGTCAACAGCACACACAAGACTCTGGGCGCCCTTTCGGGTGGGTCCATGATCCACTGCTGCTCGGATTCAATCGACGACGAACGGCTGGCCAGTGCGGTCCGCGCTCTGACGACCACGAGTCCGTACTACGGAATCCTGGCGTCTCTCGACGGCGCGCGTCGCGACCTTGCCTGCCACGGCAGAGACCGCCTGAAGCAGGTCCTGGAAGCGACGCAACGATGTCGGGATGAACTCGACGCACTCGGTCTCAGGGTTGCCGATGCCTCTCGCGCGCAGCATTTCGATGGCGTCTCGGGTTACGATGAGACACGTATTGCCTTCTCTGCCGCACGACGCGGCTGGAGCGGTACCGAACTTGCCGCCGCAATCGAACGCACCCACCGCGTTGTCGTGGAGCTGGCCGAGACAGGCTGCATCGTCGCCCAGGTTGCAGGAGAGATCGACGTGGCCGCGCTACCGACCCTGACCCGGGCAGTCCGCGCGACGCTCGAGGGCAACCGGCGGGATCCGCTGTCTTTTCGGCCCCTTTCTTTTCCCCAGCCCGAACCGGTCATGACCCCGAGACAGGCCTGGCAGGCATCGCACGAGCGGGTCACACTGGAGCGTGCCATGGGCAGGATAGCGGCAGAGATGGTCTGCCCCTACCCGCCAGGAATGGCCGTGGTATCGTACGGTGAGCGAATCACTGCGGCCGTTCACGAAACCTTGCTCGAACTGCGTTCCCAGGGAAGACGCCTTCAGGGGTGTGCCGACTCCTCTCTTGGCTCGGTCCGCGTGGTTGCGTGAGGAGATGACGACTTGAAACAGGAACAACCGCTCAAGATCACGGACGATCTCGACAAACTGCTCGACATCCTTCCCGCCGCGTCACGCGAAACGCTGGCCCGGTGCGAATACCTGCCCGACCTGGTGGAAGTC
>JAJXVI010000199.1 GCA_021782195.1 bacterium
GGCGGGAATCATCGAGCAGATGCGCGCTGTTCGAAAGGGAACGCAGATCATTGTGGCCACACCCGGACGTCTCCTGGATTTAATCAACCGAAAGGCCGCCGACATCAGCTCCATCCGGCATCTTGTGCTCGATGAAGCGGATATCATGCTGAACATGGGATTCAAGGAAGAGCTGGACGCCATTTTGGCGGCAGCTCCCAAAAAGCGCCAGACCCTCCTGTTCTCGGCGACCATGCCATCAGAGGTCGCCAAAATCGCCGCAAAATACATGAATAATCCGGTCGAGATTTCCATCGGCCAGAAGAATTCGGGAACCGCCAACGTCGAACATCAATACTTCATGGTACATGCCAAGGACAAGTACGAGACATTAAAACGATTGGTTGATTATTATCCGGAAATCTACGGCATCATTTTCTGCAGAACCCGCATCAGCACCCAGGAAATCGCCGACAAAATGAGCCGGGACGGATATAATGCCGAAGCGCTTCACGGGGATTTGTCCCAGTCTCAACGGGAATTTGTCATGCGCAAATTCCGGGAAGGCAATGTTCAACTCCTGATTGCCACGGACATTGCCGCACGGGGGATTGATGTCTCCGGGATTTCCCATGTTATCAACTATGATGTCCCGGACACGGTCGACATGCAGCTTCTGCAGCCGTTTTACCTGTTCGTTGACGGCGGCATCCTCGATTGTAAGCTCGCGTGGAGTCGTCTTGGCCATCTGGAGCCGCACCTCTTCGGGATCGATCGGGTACATTTCCTCGGCGATCTCTTCAGGGAGCGGATCACGGCCGAGATCTTGCAGCAGCTGGCGCGAAATGCGGATGAGGCGATTGATGGTCTCGACCATGTGGACAGGAATGCGTATGGTTCGAGCTTGATCCGCGAGGGCGCGCGTGATGGCCTGACGGATCCACCAGGTGGCGTAGGTGCTGAACTTGTATCCCTTTCGGTAGTTGAACTTTTCGACGGCACGAATGAGCCCGAGGTTGCCCTCCTGTATCAGATCAAGGAAGAGCATACCACGGCTGATGTACTTCTTCGCGATGGAGACGACAAGACGCAGGTTGGCTTCGATAAGCTTTTTCTTGGCGATTTCTCCAGACGAGAGCTTTATCTCGAGACCGCGGAAGTGCTCGATGTCTTTTCTGGTGTCTGCTGCTTCGAGTTGTTTGTTTGCATCGCTGACGGGTGCGCCGGAGGGGATGCCAGAACCTTGAGCGCCTGATCTTCCGCCACGCAGGTGTGGGTCGCGTGACGGCAGCGACCGGCCGGATTCGTTTCGCGTGCGCAGCCTCATTCCGGCCTTGATATAGTTTCTAGACTGTATCCACAGTTCATCGAACTTCTTGTTCTTCTCGAGTTCGTATCGGAAGGTGTCTTCACGATCCGGATCGGTCTCTAACAGATTGACGAGATCAAGGAGGTCACGTGCCTCGTTTGTCGCGCTGGGGTTGTGAGGTTTCTGCCATTCGAGACGGGTAACGTGCCTCTGTTCCTCACGATATCGGGTCTGCTCGAAGTCGTCTAACTGCTTCTTGAGCAGATTTCTCATGGCGTTCCACAGCAACTCCGTCTTGAGGAGTTCACGGAAGGCCTTTACACCGTCTTCAATCTCCTGGGCAAGATCGATTTCTTCTTCCGTGGACAGGAGTGAAACGCGACCGATCTCCTTGAGGTACATCCGGACCGGGTCGTCGAGTGCAATTCCCTCTGACCACGATTCGTCTTCTTCGGCCGGTTCGGAGTCTTTCTCTTCGAGGTCGTCTTTAAGGGCTTCAACAACCTCGATTCCCTCACGAGCCAGCCGTTCGAGCAATTCGTCAAATTGTTCGGGAGACAGGTCCTCTTTCTGGTAGAGAGTCTCACTGATCTCCTCGTAGGTGAGTACCCCGCCGTTCTTCTTTCCCTCGATAAGCAGCTTGAGAACTTCGCTTGAACTGTCACTGGCGCCGGCTGGAGTCTGGTCGTGTTCTTTCTTCTTTTTCGATTCCGTGCCCGCTGATGGTGCAGCCTTGCTTGCGTCGGAGGTCCCGTTCGTGGGTCCGGCTTCCATTACTGGTCGGCCACCGGATTCCTGGCGAGAGACCTTTTCAGGGTTCATCTTCTTGGCGTCGGTGGCTGCTTGCTCACGTGCGTTCTTGGACCCCGAGCTACCGCTGAGTCTATTGCCTGCGCGGAACGTGGGCGGGGAAGGTTCCTTCTTCTTTGCAGTTGTTCTGGCGACGGACGCGGGAAGACCGGCACAGCCCGCCTCGTCGGCGGAGGCCGAAGGTTCTACCTCCTTTTTTGGCCGACGTGCGTCGAGGGGACGTTGAGCCCTGTCAGCTCCCGTTCCGTTGACGAGAGGCTCCTGCTCTTCGTTCATCTAGGACCCTTCAATCATTTTGCAGTCGTTGCTGTAGCTCGGATAGCCGCATATAGTCCGGATCGTCACTTGAGCTTGGGAGACGCGCCTTCATCCGCTTTCGCAAGCGGTCGAGTTCGGCCTTGTCGCGGCGGATCTGAAAACTCTTCAGCAGTCCGGCGAAGAGCTCAGGCGTCTGAGGCTCAGCATTCTCGGCCAGTAGTAATTCAGACAGCCTTCTGTCAACTCCTGCTTGGCGGGGGGGGGGCTCATTGCCCGTGGTCGGGTCGTCGAGGAGCGGTACAAGGTCGGCGGCGCAAGGCGATGTTTGTCGGTCCGGATTTGCGAGCAGCCAGTTCAATGCCGCGCGGACGACAGCGTCATCGATGTCGTCGAGGGAGATTGCGTCGCGTACGCCGGCCATCGCCTCGGGATGCTGTAGCAGGTAGCGCAGCAGTTTGTTTTCCGCCTGGTGCGCGGCTTCTGAGGCAGTGCTCCCCGGTGCCGCGAGGGGAGGAGGCGTGGGTTGATAGCGTCGTCGTTCATTGCGCATCCCGCCCCCGAACCCTTCGCCTCTTCGGTCTGGATACGTTGAGTTTCGCTGACCGCTCTCGCCACCGCGAACCCAGGACCCTTTGCCGCTGCTGTTCGACCCTGACGGCCCGAATGCGCGTTGCGTGGGGTGTGACGCTTGCTGGAGGGAGATTTCGGTTGCGCTGAGTGGCACATCGATTCGCAGCATCTGGCGAATGGCAGACTCGCTGACGCCCGCCTTCCCCGAGACCAGTCGAATGTACTCGTCGCGCCGAACAATATCGCGAATCCTGCCAAGGGTAGGAAGCATCTCACGCACATACCGACTCTTGCCATCGGGAACCGTGAGGTTGAGGCGTTCCGCGAGCGTCTGCATACGGTATTCGACAATTCCGAGAGCCGCATCGAGGTGTGTACGAATGGCTTCGGGGCCGGCAGTTCGAAGCAGGGAATCGGGGTCTTCTCCAGGGGGCATCCTCATGACGCGGACTGACAGTCTGGCTTCCTCGAAGACCTCGATTCCACGCTCCGTGGCGTGCTCTCCCGCGGTGTCCGCGTCATAAGCGAGCACGCAACCCTCACAGTAGCGTCGGAGCAGTTGAGACTGCTGCGAAGTCAGTGCGGTTCCGAGCGATGCAACGGTCTGCGGAAAGCCGCCCTGGTGCATCGCGATGACGTCCATGTAACCTTCCACCACGATTGCCGGCGTGGAGCGCAGCGCAGTTCTTGCCTGGAAGAGCCCATACAGGTTCGAACGTTTCGAGAACAGCTCAGTTTCTGGGGAATTCAGGTATTTCGGTTGACCCTCGCCCATCAGGCGTGCACCCATGGCCACCGCCTGACCGTGGAGGTCACGAATCGGGAACGTGACTCGGTCGCGAAACATGTCAAAGACACGCCCATTTCGATCGACGGCGAGACCGGCCGCCACGAGGTCGCCGACGTCGTGGCCGGCATGGCGGAGCCTCTCCACGAGGTAGAAGGGCCCTGTTGGCGCGTATCCGAGTTGGAACTGTTCTATTGTGTCGGGTGAAAGTCCGCGCTTCCCAAGATACTCTCGTGCCTGCTGTGCACCGGGCAGGTCAAGCAGAAGGCGGTGGTAGAGGTTTGCACCGTGTTCCACGATTTCGCGCAGGCGCTGTTTGCGATCATGGTGAGCTCGCTCCTCCGGGGATATCTCCTCGACCTCGATGCCGGCTCTCCGGCCGAGTTCGCGCACGGTTTCGGCGAAAGTGAGGCCCTCAAGCTGCATGAGCAGGCGGATGAAGTCGCCTCCCGCCTTGCAGCCGAAGCAGTGAAAGAGACCGGTCTCAGGGTCGAACGTGAAGGACGGAGTCTTTTCGTTATGAAAGGGACAGAGCGCGAGAAACTTTCTTCCCTGTGGACGCAGGTGCAGGAACTGACTGAGTACGCCCGTCATGTCGGTCTTGTGGATGATTTCCTGGAGCACCGAGCGGGAGATGCGTGACATGAGGAGGACCTCTCAGGAATCTTGGGTGTCGTCAGAGGGAAGTTGCTTCCGAGTCGACGCGCACTGCGCGCTCGAACGCGCTGCATGCCCAGGATGGGCGCAGTCACGGAAAAGTCGCTTCCGAAACTACGGCACACACGACGGTCTCCCTTCTCTGGCAGGCCCTCTGTTGAGGGAGGCCTTACGTTCGCGCGGTGAATGGTCTCGGTTTCGTCGCGGAATCTCTCGCGCTGGTGGCTTCTTGCGGTTATCGAGATGTGGATATCGTCAGCGCAGAAGATCTCCACATCTCTACAAAGGCCTCCACACGCCAATATTCAACCGTATTCAAGCTCGAGGGAATGGTCTACGTGATGATTGATAACGGCAAGTGTAGTTGCATATACTTTCTGGCGGAGCGGAAGTATGTACAGCATTCAGGACGCTCTGTAGATTCAAGAGTGGCAAAGCTGCGAGACGGTCTTGTAAGACAGGAAGTCCGTCGGGGCGCACCACAACCCAGAATTGATGAATAAAAATCAAGGAATTCCTGTGAAGGCGACCGGTCGCCCTGCACGTCCAAGGATCAAGCCGGTTGCTGAACCACGGGAGCGAAGGGTGATTTGACAAACTTCTGGACAATTCGTATAATCGATAAGCGGTCTTGCATATTCTTCACAGTAGATGTAGCCTGGGGGCCTAGCGTCCTCAATTCGCAAGGACGAGATGTGGTCGGAAGGAATCAGATCCTGATTCCCCGAAACTCACGCTTGAAGAATTTGCTTTGACAACCCGAGAGGTTGCAAGCAGTGCCGATCCCCGTGTATGCTCTGCCTTCGTTGCAGGAAGGCCAGTGTCCGACGCGGTGTCAGGAGAGGAAGGAGAGGATATCGTGAACGGTAATCCCCGAAATAGATTTGCCAGTTTGACGCTCGTCGCCAGCACCATTGTCGTGCTTGCCCTCGCTGTGATGTCGATGTACAATCCGGCGCGTGCCGAGGAAAGCCTCGGAGAGCATAGCGTGGTGACTCCCAATGGCAGCTATAAGTATGTGACGTATCTGTATCCGAACCTGAACCAGGCGTTCTACCTGCCCAACAACTACGAGACACGCTTTGACATTCATAACGCCAAGTTCTGGAAGCTCGCATACCGTGAGCAGTACGGTGAGGCTCGTGTGCAGCTCAAGCCGGCCATCGATGTGAATCCCCACGACTTTGTCACGCTTCCGATGCAGGTGTCTTTC
>JAJXVI010000200.1 GCA_021782195.1 bacterium
CCCTCTTTTCTCACGCCGCGCCGACGACATCTGCGGACGTCCGACCCGGAACATGCTGTGCGTGCCACTGGCCACGACCTCCAGCGTTCTCGGAACCCTCCAGGCAATCAACAAGGTCGGTCCGTATCATCTGCGTGACGTCACGGTTTGCGCGTCCCTCGCAAACATTGTGGCGCTGGCGATCGAGAACCACCAGCTCCGCGACGAGATGGAGCGCATCCCGCCGACTGTAGAGGCCTCCCGTGCCTCGAACTCCCACTTCCTGCGCGTTCTCTCGCACGAGATGCGCACGCCGCTTTCCGTGCTTCATCTGGGTCTGCGCGTACTGCAGGGGCACGTGGATGGCAGCGACGTGGCGCGAGAGACGCTCAGTTCCATGTGGCTGCACGCTAATCGACTCAAGCGCCTGATTGCCGATCTGTTCATTCTCAACGACGCGGACCGTCTTTCCGGCCGATTGCTTCGACGTCCCACACCGGTTCGAGATCTGCTGTCGGCGCTTGAAGCCTGTTACGTCGGCGTCCACGACGGTCCGCCGCTCCCCCTGGCGATCACCCTCGATGCGGCGTGCGCAGACATCACGCTCCACGTCGATCGCGAGAAGATAAATCACTGCCTTTCGCACCTCATCGACAACGCCTACAAATTTTCTGGCGGGCGAGGTCCGATTGAGGTGGAGATGGTGCTGCTTCCGAATCGGCACGACGTGCGCTGCAACATTCGCGACCGGGGTGTCGGTATCGATCCCCTGTATCTCGATCGTATTTTTGACCTGTTCTTTCAGGTGGATTCGTCGGTGACCCGCGAGTTTGCGGGAATGGGAATCGGGCTCTATATCTGCCGGCGCTTGCTGGAGGCCCACGAGGGAAGGCTCTGGTGTGAGAGTCAGCCTGGGGACGGCAGCTGCTTCAGCTTTACACTGCCCGTGACCGAGGAGCTCTCCCGGTCTGAAATCTCTGCGGAGGAAGGACGGGCATGATCGGCGGAAGCGATCGAGTTGAGGAGGCCGGCGCCATTCTCCGCGCTGGCGGGTTGGTGGCGTTTCCAACCGAGACGGTGTACGGACTGGGTGCCGATGCCCGCAGTGCTCGCGCAGTCGGACGGATCTTTCTCGCCAAGGGCCGTCCGGCGGATCATCCGCTCATCGTGCATCTCGGGGACGTTTCGTGGCTTGAGCGCTGGGCTGTCGGCGTGGGGAAGGATGCCCGGCTTCTCGCAGAGGCGTTCTGGCCGGGAGCTCTGACATTGATTCTGCATCGCGCTCCCGGTGTGCCAGACGAGGTGACTGGCGGGCGAGAGACCGTCGGATTGCGTGTGCCGGCTCAACCGATCGCGCTGGCCCTCCTGAACGCTTTTGGGGACGGGATCGCAGCCCCGTCAGCGAATCGTTTCGGACGCGTCAGTCCGACGCGCGCGGAGGATGTGCTGGCGGACCTCGGAGACCGTGTGGACCTCGTCCTCGACGGGGGTCCGTGTCAGGTTGGCGTGGAGTCGACGATTCTCGATCTGACCGCGGACGTTCCGCAGGTGCTGCGTCCCGGCGGAGTCGACGCCGACGCGCTGGAGGCCGTCCTGGGTCGCGCGATCCTGAGGACGGCCACCGGACCTTCTCGAGCCCCCGGCATGCTCACCGCCCACTATGCGCCCCAGGCGGTTGTGGAAGTCGTGGCGTTCGAGCACGTTGTTGTCCGCGCCGCGCAGTTGCTCGAGCAGGGGCTACGGGTGGGCGTAATGAGTTCGTCGAACCTGACCATACCGGGGGTGGCCGGTCTGGGTTCCTTCACGACGTCACGCGACTACGCGCGAGAACTGTATGCCTGCCTCCGTGAGGCCGATCGCCGCGAACTCCAGGTGGTGCTCGCCGTTCCGCCGCCAGCCACGGGAATCGGGGTTGCCGTATCGGACCGTTTGAGACGAGCCGCCTCCTCGTTCTCTCTTGAGGACGAGGAAGATGCGACGTAGAGCCGTTTTCAATCCTGTTTTACGGAGGCGATACTTACCTGTCACATTCTTCTTCCTTTGATGCCCCGGACTTCTACGCGCTTGACGACGATCTGCAACCTCATCAGCGCGACCTGCGCGACCGCGTGCGTGCGTTTGTCACCGACAGGTTCCTCCCCGTCGTGCGTCAGCACTGGCGCAATGCGACATTTCCCACTGATCTCGTGCCCGAGATGGCCGAACTCGGCTGCTTCGGAGGATCCTTGCATGGATATGGGTGCGCCGGTCTGTCTGCGCTCGAATACGGAATCGTCATGCGCGAACTGGAGCGCGGGGACACTGGCCTGCGTACCCTGGCGTCGGTACAGGGTGCACTTGTCATGCAGGCGATCGCGGACTACGGCAGTGACGAGCAGAAGAAACAGTGGTTGCCCGAACTGGCAAGCGGTAGGAAGCTGGCCTGCTTTGCCCTGACCGAGCCGACCATTGGTTCAGATCCGGCCCACATGACGACCCGTGCCCGGCGCACCCCACGTGGCTGGGTACTCGATGGCGACAAGCGCTGGATCGGCAATGCCACCGTTGCTGACGTGGCCCTCGTATGGGCACGCATCGACGACGCGCCGGATCAGAGCCCCGCGCGCTCGATTCGCGGATTCCTGGTGGAACGCAACACGCCTGGCTATGAAGCCACCCTCATCGAAGGAAAACTGAGTCTCCGGGCGGCCATCACCGGCGAGATACGCATGCGCAACTGTACGTTGCCTGCACACGCCATCCTTGAAGGAGCCCGGGGCCTTTCCTCCACGCTTGCCTGTCTCGACCACGCTCGTTTCAGCATCGCCTGGGGGGTTGTCGGAGCTGCCATGGCCTGTTTTGACGAGGCGCGTCGCCACGCACTGAACCGTATTCAGTTCAATGCGCCGATCGCAAGCTTTCAGCTTGTCCAGGCGAAACTGGCCCGGATGTTGACGCGACTCACCCACGCGCAGTTGATGGCTTTTCGCCTGGCCGCACTCAAGTCGCAGGGGCATCTGACGACCGCTCGCATCTCGATGGCCAAGCTGTCCAATGTAGAAGCAGCCATTGAAGTGGCGCGTGATGCGCGCGATCTGATGGGAGCCGACGGGATACTCGACGAGAACCAGTGTTTCCGGCATATGTGCAATCTCGAAAGCGTTCGAACCTACGAAGGCACGGAGCACATGCACACGCTGATCCTGGGGCGCGAAATCACGGGCATACCGGCGTTTGCCTGCGCTGGAAAGGGAGGGAGGTGCCCGTGAAGAAGGCCCGGCAGTTGCCTCCGGAGACCGGGAGGGAATTGCCCTCTGAGCCACAAACTTATTTTCGGGTTTCTGTCTTTACCGATGTCTGTGAAACGGACGTGCACCCGGCTGTGCCCGCGTCGAATGCGGGCGTATAGCGAGAATCGAGCTTCGTGCGCATGTTTTGGTTTGGCAAGAGTCGGAAGACGTCGGCGTCTTCCGGGTCGTCGGAAGGTCTTTCCGCATATGTAGACCTGCTTCTGACACGGGTAGCTGCCGATCAGCTTGTGTTTCTATCGCGTCGCCGCTACCCGATGCAGACCCGCCTGTTCCTGAACACCACTTCGTCCGGCCTGGAGCGACCGCGACCCACCGGCATGGAAGTGACGCTCGTGCGGGCTCGTGCGGCTTCCGGTGGATTGCAGGAGTACTCGGGACGGGTCCAGGGGGGCACGCCGGGACGTCTGCAATGGCTCGAAGAGGTTCGCGACCAGGGGACATTGACCGTTGCCAATCGTGCTCACTACGTCTTTCTGCACCTTGACCAGCGCTGCGAGCAGCGCAGTCACCATTCCTTCCAGGTCATCTCGCCAGATCTCGTTGACTACAAGGCGCTGACCAGTGACATCAGCGCAAGCGGTCTTCGCCTGCAGACGTCCACACCCCGAGACGTGCACGAGACGATGCGCCTGACACTCAACCTCGATCAGGATGGCTTTACCTCTATCAAGGTCATGGGTGAGGTTGTCTGGTGCACCCAGAGGGACACTGCTTCCTGGTGGGTTGGAATCCAGTTTGTCGATCTTACCGCGGCCGACATCAAGGCGCTTCGTGCCTACATCGATTTTGTTGACGGTTACGCGAAACGTAGCTTTCGAGGGGGCTGACCATGCCCGGTTCTGTAACGATTCGAGGACGGCGCGGGCGACTGTTCTGCGCCTGGTTGCTTGCGTCCATCACCCTGATGGTCTGGAGCGCGAGGCCGTCAACGGCCGGAGTTGTTGGCTTTCGCCTTCTCAACTGGCTGCCAACCACCGACCCTGCATTGATTCGGCAGTTGACCGACTTCTTTCATCTCGATGCTTCGAAGTTTCCGGTCCTGGCCCCCCTTCCTGTGTTCGAGGGAACCGCGGGGCTGTGCCTCGACAACCCGGGTGGAGCTCCCGCTGCGGTGGCATTTGCGCCCCTCAACCTGCAGACCGCCGGTGTCTACACGTTGCGCTTCGAGGCTCGCGCAGGCGAGTCAGGGGCGCTTGTACACGCGGCAGTCTCGTTCGGGAGTGCGCACCTGGATTTCCAGCCCGGCTCAAAATGGGCGCCCTATGCCGTGACCGAGCGCTTGAAAGGCAAAGTCGGCCCGGCTTCGGTTGCATTTGCATTGCGAGAACGCGTGGGGCGTCTGGAAGTGCGTTCCGTGGAGATCATCAAGCCGTCGTTTGACATCGAGGCCGGTCTGTCAACCCGACCGGGCACGGTGGAACTTCATGCGCTTGGCAGCTTTTCGTCTGATGCAAGGCTTCGCTGGAAGAGCGGTGCCACCCACGGGAGCGTCGTGTTGAGCAAGCTTGCCTGGCTTCGACATGGCAGTTTTTCTTCCGCAACCCTGGCGATTTCGCCTGGGACCGGGCCGTTCTTCGATTGGACGGTGGAGGCTGGAACACCGCCTGGCGTGGTCTTTACTGGAAACCGCCTGCGCCTTCAGCCGCTCCCGAAGCTGCGCCAGGGGCACGGTGCGGTGCGGATTCGCGCTGATGGTAGCGTGCTGGTGGCTGATCGTCCGTTTTTCCCGATGGCTCTCTACCTGCACGACGACACTGTGCAGGCGGTAAATCAGGCCGCTGACAACGGTGTCAACCTGGTGTTCATTCCGGATGGGCCTCACGCCATCGCCCAGATCAGGGCAGCCCGCGCGCGCGGCGTACAGGCTATCGTGGAGACCACCGTGCCCGCGGCACCTTCCTCCATCCAGTCGACGTGGCAGCGTATCGTCAAGCAGTATGCGCATCACGGCGTGATGGCCTGGACCGCTGTCGACGAACCCGACCAGAAGCCGTCGTATGCAGACGTGCTGCCCGCCATCCAGGCCTCTCTTGCAAAGTTGGACCCTCGCCCACTCTACCAGGCGAATCACAGTCCGTGCTCCTTCTGGACTCTTGGAACCTCCTGCAGCATCCTCGGCGTCGACCCGTACCCTCTGTCAGCCGTGCCGCAACCCATCACCGTGATCGGGCGCTGGATCGACGAGGCTCGCGCGGCGCTCGGACCGGGCCATTCTGTCTGGTGTATCGAGCAGGCGTTTGCCTCGGCCCCGCTATGGCCGGTCCCGCCGACCTCCGAGCAGTTGCACGCAATGACCTGGATGGCG
>JAJXVI010000201.1 GCA_021782195.1 bacterium
AGGCGCTGTCAGAAGCCTGGCAGCGCCCCCTACATGCAGAAGGAGATCAGTCACGCACCACAGAAAATGAGGGAAACCCAAACAGTGGAGGTGAACGCATTGGGGAATCACTTGGCCATGAATCTCACTGTATTTGTCGCAGGTTTCGTCATGTACCTGCTCACAAGAATAATGGTGCGGACGCCAGGGACTTTTTTGTCAGCAAGATTTTCCCGCGCAGGCCAGTTGAAAGGAAGAACACTCCGGGAAATTGTAGCAATTGTAGGCCAACCGAGCGCGTGCAGCGGGCTGGCTGCCGGGAAGACCCTCTACCAGTGGCATGCGACGGGGTACCGAATTGCGCTTCGTTTTGACGCAAACAATATTTGCGAAGGGGTCACGCACGAATCTCGTAGTTGACCTGACGCGCGTCGGGTGTCCGCAGCGTTTCCCGTAATCCTGCCTGTCCAATACGAAGACAGCACGCGTATAATAATGAAAGGTTTCACTGCGAGACAAATTTCCCATTGGCCACTGTTTGACACATGTCAACTTATATTTGCGGTCAGCAACCACTGACGATTCGCGTACTATTGCAAGAAATGTGGGAACTACAAATGACAGCCGAAGAACTGCAGAAGCGCACAGACGAGGTCAATGCGATGCTTGCAGCACGTGACTATCAGCGCGCAGCAGATCTTGCCGTGACACTTCGAAATGAGGTGCGAGCCAGGGTTGCCAGCCATCCCGATCTTCTTCAGGCTCTTCAGTCTGTGGAGAGCGCCGTGAACTCCCTGGAGGCCTCAGGTTACCGAGGGCGTGCGCGGAGCATGCAACTGCAGTTTCCCGTGCTACAAGCCATGCTTCACGGCCCGAAAAGTATTGGATCCCGTGGTTTCCTCGTCACGGTCGCCGCGATCACACTTCTGTCGTTCGGGTCCTACAGGCTGACAAGACTCTACTACCACGAACAACGCCTGGCGATGGATCGCATCAGGAAACAAGAATTAGCCGAGTACACTGCCCACGAGAAGAAATTGTATGCTGAGTATACAGCCGGAGCCAGGCCCGTGATTGAGCAGTTGGAAAGGCTGGAAGCAGAAACTGACACGGGCATTACCTATCAGACCTACATGGAGAAACTGGGCGATGCCAACTTCTACTTCGAGCGGTTTCTGGCGGCTTATAAGCGCGGTTGGGCCAGATATTTGTCCGCGAATTGCATTATGGACGCGATCGCAGATTACACGTCAGTACCGGTATTTTGGAAGATACAGATCAATGACACCGATGACCCGGAACTTGCAGGGATGACTGAGAAGAACATACAGGCGAATTGGGCATCGGCGAGCAAATCGCTTTCCGAGGCCAGGGCCCTGATTCGCGAAGGCAAGTGAATACTCCGCACCTCTGTGTGCGACACGAGGCGGCAGTTCCTCTCCACGCCTCTACGCATTGCGGTCTCGGAGAGATTCGAACTGCCCACACACGCCGCACCGTTCCCTCGCCCGTCTCTGAAGATGTACGTCCTGGCGTGAAGGGCGGGAGCGGGGGTTCCCCTGATAAAAGAACGCAACTCGACACATCTCGACACGGTTCAGATGATTGGTGGGTCGGCCAGTGTCAAGGGCCATGATCTTTCCCGCAGTTATGGGACACGCTCTCTCCCGCGTGTCGGACGTGGTGAAGCGCCGCAGGCACGTTCGCCTGGGAAGCTTTCGGTCGTGCAGGGTGTTGCGCCGAGCAGCACCGCTGTCGGTCATGGACGGCGGTGGAATCCGCAAACGCATCCCACCGTCGCGCGCCCTCCGTTCCACCTCGCTGTACCGCACCCCGTTGCCTGTACACGCTCTTGACCGATGGTTGCGCGCTTCGCCCCACTTTGTCCGGAATGGCTGCGTCGTCACAGTGTGCCCCGGTAGAGTGCGGCGTTGCACCCGGAAGTGGCGCCGCCCACTTCTATCACGACGCGGTCCACTTCCGATGGTCACCTTCTCGTCACCGCCGCCCGCAAGATGAGCGCTCCCCGCTGGAACACGAAAGCGACCCACAAGAGACGTTATGGTATGAGGTTCGACTGCGGACAGGCCGACCTCGCTATCTTCATCGCGACTGATGCGTGGCAAGCGGACATGAATGTGGATCTGCGAAACCCGTTACGCGACCGACGAAGCTGACAGTGTGCAGAATCTGGACTTGCGCTTCATCCATCCGGCTCGCCTCGAACTGGCCCGCATTCCTCTTTTCGTCAGGTCAGGCTTCGAACGTCATCGCGGTCGGTGGAGTCTGCCCCGTCCGCAGTTCGCGCTCCGTCCCCCGCGCGGGATCGTCCCCCACTGCTTCCCGTGGCGCGGCAAGGTTCGCGTCGCCTATCTTGTGTAGAAGTCGGTATGGGTGGGTGGGCCAGCCGACCGCATCGGCGGCAGGGCCTCCCGCCGCACGCGCATCGGACCGTCCAGATACCGTTCCCCGTCAGGGCTCGTGCCTGGTCGAAACAGAGGCGTCCGCCAGGAGGTGAACCACACGGGCCGCTCACGGAAGTGCGCCTCAACCGGCAGGAGCCTGCCAGCGTGCGGGCGAATGGGCGCCCGGCCTTCGCGTTGCCAGTGGCCCAGCAATCTGACGGACGTCAGCACCCGGGGCAGTTGCAACACGGCGATCACGGGCCGGGTCATCTGTCGCCAGTTGCTCTGCGGGACGATTCTCCTCACCCCTCACGCCGACACCCCGACCCGACGCAGAACGCCCCGAGCTATCTCCAGAGCCTGTCGGCGCGCTTTCGCAGGATCCGCAAGGCAATGACATCATCGACTTCTGCTGCGCCGGCCACGCCTTTCGGAGCGGCCTGGATTACCACATCCCCAGTACCACGTCGCCCTGGTGGGAGGCCACACGACGACACTCAGGTCCCCACCCCGACGAATAGATCCTCAGGAGCCAGAGACATGCTTAAGCGCCTGGAGGTGGAGCGAGCAGGGCCTGCCCCTCGCCTGGAACTTGACTTCTCTCAGCGTATCAACTTCCTGACCGGGGACAACGGCCTTGGCAAGACGTTCCTGCTCGACATCGCGTGGTGGGCGCTCACCCGCACGTGGGCACATATGCCCGCCGCCCCGCGGCCCGATTCGACAGCCGGGCCCAGCGCGATCAGGTGGGAATACACGGCGAGCAGGGGTCTGATCACCGACCACAGCGAGTTCGACCGAGAAGCCCAGCGCTGGTCCCGCAGGAGAGGCCGCCCCGCGGTCCCCGGGATGGTCATCTACGCTCAGGTTGACGGGAGCTTTTCGGTCTGGGACCCGGCCCGAAACTACTTGCGAAGACCGGCCTCCGAGGGGCCGGATCGCCCCCCGGCCTTTCTCTTCTCTCCCCAGGAGGTCTGGGACGGGCTCTCTGGGGGGAAGAGGAAGAAACTCTGCAACGGCCTGATCCTGGACCTCGCCGCGTGGCAGCGCGAACAGGGTGCGGCGTTCAGCCAGTTCAAGCGCGTTCTAGCCCGCCTCTCGCCCTCCGAGGACGAGGCGCTCACCCCGGGGCACCTTACCCGCGTTTCGCTCGACGATGTGCGCGACCATCCAACCCTGTCCATGCCCTATGGCCACGAGGTCGCGCTGGTTCACGCCTCGGCCGGAATCCGCCGCATCGTCGCGCTCGCCTACCTGCTGGTCTGGACGTGGCAGGAGCACGAGCGGGCCGCCCAGATGCTGGGCACGTCCCCGGCGCGCGAGATCGTCTTCCTTATCGACGAGGTCGAGGCCCACCTCCACCCTCAGTGGCAGCGCTGCATCGTTCCAGCCCTGCTGGACGTCATGGAAGCGCTGACCGGAGAGCACGACATCCCCGTTCAACTCATCATGGCCACGCATTCCCCGCTCGTCCTCGCCTCGGTCGAGCCCTACTTTGACGAGCAGCGTGATGGCATCTGGGAACTGGAACTGAAGAACCGCCAGGTGTCGCTTCAGCCCTTTCCCTGGCGACGTTGCGGGGACGTCAACAGCTGGCTGTCCTCCAGCCTCTTCGGCCTGGGCGAGCCGCGCTCCAGGGACGCGGAGAAAGCGCTCGTTGCCGCGCTGGAGCTGCTCCGCCAGACGCGTCCCGCGATGGCGGACATCAAGCGGGTGGACGATGCGCTGCGCAGCGTTCTGAGCGAAGTCGACAGCTTCTTCATCCGCTGGACGGCCTTCGTCGAGCGGCAGCGGCAGACGCGATGATTCCGGTCCAGCCGGCTCCGGAGCCTCCTGACTTTGACGCAAAGGTGCGCATCCCCGGCCTCCGAGCCGTTGCTGAGCTGGTCGGTGAGTGTCCCGAGGGGACACGCTGTGGTCCACCCCGTGCACCGGTCGCCGCGCGCCGCGAGGATATTCCCCCGGACAGATATCCGCCCTTCTGGCGAGCGGCGCTCGGCGATCTCCTCACCGCCTACAACCGGATCTGCGCATACACGTGCCTGTACATCTACCCCGTCACCGGAGGGCCTTCGGTAGACCACATCCAGCCCGTCTCCCAGAACTGGGATAAGGTCTACGAGTGGGGAAACTATCGCCTGGCGTGTGCGCTGACGAACAGTCGCAAGGGAGTCGTGGCCGACGTACTGGACCCGTTCGAGGTGAAAAGCGGCTGGTTCGAACTGGAGTTTACCGGTTTTCAGGTCCTCGCGGGCCGTGATCTGGACGGCCCGACAAGGGAGCGCGTCGACCGCACCATCAGCAGACTGGCCCTCAACGACTACGACTGCAGGAGAGCCCGGGAAGAGTACGCGGTAGAGTATCAGCGGGGCCACATCTCGTTAGACTTCCTGGTACGACACGCCCCGTTTGTTGCGCAGGAACTGTGCCGCCAGGTCCTGCTCCATGAGACCTGAGTTACCCCGAAGAAGACAGCCACAGTGCCCCGTGATCCCGTACCCTGCTCTCGATAAGACCTGATAATGGCGGCGGGCCGCCCCGCGCGTCGATCGTCGCGGCGCACGCCGTCACCCCCTGCGCCGCCATCCCCTGCGCCGCCACCCCTGCGTGAGCAAACATCTGGAAGCCTCCGGAGACGGTCCGCCGCGCGACGAGGAAACCGCGACCGCGCAGCTCCCCGCAGACGCCGCGACCTCCCCGCAGACGCCGCGACCTCCCCGCACGCGCCGCGACCTCGCAAGACGCGGGCTGCGCGCGCTCACGCATTCACGCTCGCCAGGCCGAAAGGGTGCCAGGCACTCTGCCGCGAAGAAATTTCAACGACCAGGCGGCAGGTTATCGAAAAAGGGGCAGATACGCATGCAGCATCAGGATCCGTTCGATATCCTTCGACAGCGGGTGGCGCGTCTCGGGATCGAGAGCAACCCTCGCTATTTCCTGCCTCATAAACCGCTTCTATTCCTGGCGCTGGGCCACGCGTTCCGCGACGTCGACGGCGCCTCGCGTCCGCTTGCGGCCGTGGTCCGCGCGTACCGAAAAATGGCCGAAGCCGGACAGCAGTGGCCTCCACAGCCGCTCGACGCGCTTCGGCGCCTGCACCGTACGCGGTTCTTCACGTTGCAGCGAGAAGGTCGGCCCCTGCCCCGCGAGGGCAGACTCCCG
>JAJXVI010000202.1 GCA_021782195.1 bacterium
GAGGTGAAGATCTGGCAGCAGTGATTGTCGAACCGGTGGCCGGAAGCATGGGCGTGATCGTGCCCGAGCCTGGCTATCTCAAGACGATTCGCCAGATGACTGCCGATCACGGAGTGTTGTTGATCTTTGACGAGGTCCTGACGGGCTTTCGGATTGCGTACGGAGGCGCTCAGGAAAACTGGGGCGTGCGTGCCGACATCACTGCGCTCGGCAAGATCGTGGGTGGTGGGATGCCGTGCGGTGCGTACGGAGCTTCTCGCGCGGTCATGCAGAACGTTGCGCCGGTCGGTCCGATGTATCAGGCGGGCACGTTCAGTGGGAACCCGATGAGCATGCGTGCGGGTCTGGCGACGCTGGAGGTGTTGCGCGAACCTGGAACCTATGAGCGACTGGAAAGCCTGACCCGGCGCCTGCTTGATGGCCTGAGGCTTGCCGCGAACGCACACGGGATTGCATTGCAGACCCCGTCCGTCGGTGGCATGTTCGGGCTTGGGTTTTGCGACAGGCCAGTACGGTCGCTGGCAGACTTCCAACGCTGTGACGACGGTTCCTTTGCAAGGTTCTTTTTTGGGATGCTCGAGCGCGGGTACTACTTTCCGCCGTCGCAGTCGGATGCAGCTGCGATGTCGGTTGTGCATACTGAGGCCCTCGTTGACGCCACGATTGAGGCGGCGGACGAGGTGTTTGCGGGTATGGGCGCCGGTGCAACTTCAGAACACTCCCGTTCCATACTGTATGGATGAGCCTGGTTCCATGGTCGGAAATCGCGGCGATTGCGCAGGAGCCCTTGCGCAACGCGCGAAGCCCCTGGGGTGAGCGAATTCCCCGCCGCGCGGCCCCAGCCGCCGTCAGAGCCACCCTTCCTGTCGGGGGACCATGACCCGGTTCCCATTCCGCAGATCGTTTCATTTGTCAACCACGACCTTTACGGCCCGGCCTCCATGCTGCGTACCTATCTGAGGGCGATTTCGGATACGAGCGCGGACGAGGAGGTGCGGGCACTTTTGCTCGATGCCGAGCGCCTTGCGTCGCAGTTGGAGGGAATGCTGTCGTTTTTGCAGGTGAGCCTGAAGATGGACTGTGGCATGACCGAACTGTCAAGAGAAAACGTATCGCTGGCGTCCTTTCTGGAGAACTGGGCGAGAGAGAACCCTCGGGTTGGCTTCATCGAGGAAGAAGCGGAGACGGATCCATCGGTACGGTTGTTGATCGATCCTCGCGCCTTCTCCATGGCACTTGGAGGGGCAGTCTGGCAACTTGCTCGGATGGGAGCCCGTCAGGGTGAGGTCACTTTGGGCACGACCTGCCAGATGAAGGGCGATGGCGGGGGAGAGGTGTGTGTGAAGCTGTGGCGCGCGGACGACGCGTTGCCCTACGAGATTCTGGAACGTGCGGTATCCGCGCGTGAGGATGACTGGTTGACGTTCACGCGTCGCCTCCCCGCGTGCGGCTTTCCTCTTCGGGTCGCTTGCCGTTTGATATCGCGCATGGGAGGTGTCGTCGAGGTGCATGACGAACCTGCGTGCTTGCGCTTGGTCTTTTCTCAAGGCGTAGTCCTGGCTTGAAGACCTGCGAAGAAGCAAAGACCTACACGACAGGTCAGTAGAGAGATAGCCAGATGACGGCGAATATTTTGCGGCAACCCGATGACAGTGTGCATGTCACGGCCAGGATCCTCCTGGTTGACGATCACCCGGTTGTACGCAACGGTCTGCGCTTGATGCTGAAGGAATATCCGGAGTTCGAGGTTGTCGGCGAGGCCGAAAATTGTGACGAAGCGTTGCAGAAAGTTTCGTTGCTCCGCCCCGACCTTGTACTGATGGACATCAATCTCGGCAATACCGAGAAAGACGGAATCTATACCACACGGCAGATCGTTGCGGCCCATGTCGGGACCCAGGTCATCATCATTTCGATGGCCAAGGAGAAGAGTGACATCCGCAATGCGATTGAGGCGGGTGCGGTCGGGTATCTCCTCAAGGATATCAAGGGCCCTGAACTTGCGCGGGCGTTGAAGACGGTACTTGACGGTGGCTCCGCCATGTCACCGGACGTGAGCCGCGAGGTTTTGCGGGAATTCACCGACATGTTGACCCGGGGCCACCCGACCCATGAACCGCGTGAAGCGCTCAGCGAGAAGGAACGCGAGGTGTTGTCCCTGCTCTGTCAGGGTAAGAACAACCGTGACATCGGGTCTTGTCTGTTCATCACGGAGAAGACGGTCAAGTCGCATATCACTTCGATTCTGCGGAAGCTGGGTGTAAAAGACCGGACGCAGGCGGTCATCAAAGCCATCACCGACAAGATGGTCGAAATTTGAGTGGTGGATCTTCAAGGAGGCTTTTCGATGTCAAGTGAAAGTGAAGTGCGTGAGGATGCTCCCCAGTGTCAGGATTCCAAGCCAGAGATTCGTATCTTGAACAGCCGGCCTCGCAGGCGCTCAAACCTGTTCCTGATTGCCGGGCTCATCATTGTAGCTGCGCTCGCATACGCGTGGATGGTGCGCGTCGCTTTGCGTCCCCCGAACACAAACGTGCGGGCGGTCGTCAACCAGAATGCTGCGAGCCTGCTTCTAGACCGTCTCTGGATTGATCGTGTACCTCAGCGTGACACGGATCGTTTCAATCTGTACGTTTTCATGAGTGAAGAGCAGATGGGGCTCAACGATCAGGCGCAGTCCATCTATCGTCACCTGCTTGAGATTTTTCTCTACGATGCGAATTCTCGTGAGATTCGCTTCCATTTCCCGCACGATTCCCGTGCGGCAAAGTCAGCCTACACGGTTGAGCGGCTGGCACGCCCGGAGCGCAACGACATCGACCTGAAGTTGACGATTGCAGCCGACCCGCAGAACGGCAACCAGAAGACCGAATACTTCAGCAGTACGAAGTTGAACAGCATGGACCGTTCGACCTGGCCCGCGATGTTGCGCAATGTTCCGCAGTTCCCATTGCACGTGACACCTGCCCACTCGTAGCCCGTCACAGGCGCGGGGCGCGTGAGTTGATGCAGTCCAATGTAGCGAGGCGACCTTCACGCAGGTGAGGTCGCTTCGTTGCATGTTGGGGTTGCGTGCCAGAGGGTTGCCAGCGATCCTGCTGCGAACCGGTTGTTTGCGATCGCGGACGCACCTGGCCTCGGCGGTGTGTCGAAATTCCACCCGAACCGCCAGTGAAAGCGAGTCTGCCCGCCACAGGAACGGCGCCAGGAAAAACAAAAGTTCCGCATCGCTCTTGGTGCGATTCTTGCGGAACTTTCGTGTTTATGCGAGCTTTCTTGTTTGGAGCCGGGAGTCGGATTCGAACCGACGACCTGCGCATTACGAGTGCCTGTTATGTGTTCGCTGGAATGGCTCTGTTGTAGTCATTCCGTTGTGGTTTCGTTCTCGGTGTGGCGGTTTGTGTGGCGGTTCTGTGGATACTGTCACGGTTCGGCGGCCTTCGACGCGCCGATCAGGTTTGCCGTGTCCAGCAGGCGCTTCGGGCTCAGGTGGGCGTAGCGCTGGGTCATCTGAATGCTCTTGTGCCCCATGAGCTCCTTCACCGCGTAGAGGTCGGCGCCAGCCATGACGAGCTTGCTGGCAAAATCGTGCCGAAGGTCGTGCCAGTGGAAGTTCTCCAGCTCGGCGGCCTTCACGGCAGGGACGAACTTGCGTTTCACCCAGTTGTCGGCGTCCAGGGGCGTCTTCCCGGTCCGCGAGGGGAAGACCCAGGTGCTGGAACCGCGGGAGGGCAGGGCCGTAAGGAGGGCGTGCGCGCGGTCGCTCAGCGGGATGTGCCGCTTCTCCCCGTGCTTCGACCGCGGGACCAGGAGCGTTCGCCGGCCGAGGTCGACGTGTTCCCACTTCATCCCGAACTGCTCTGACCTGCGAAGGCCCGTCAGGAACGCGAACTCCACCATCGGCCAGTCGGCGGGGTCCATCTTCGCACGCAGGCGGGCTTCCTCGTTCTCCTCGTCCTTCAGGTAACGGACGCGCTCGTTGTTCGGTCGCTTCAGCCGGACGGCGGAGACGGGGTTCTCGGTCGCGTGCTTGTCACGGATGGCGAGGTTGAACAGGTGCTTCAGCCAGGCCAGGTCGCGGGCCACCGTGGCGGGCTTCACCGCCTTCTGCCGCTTCGCGCGCCACAGCTCGAGGTCGCGTGTCGTGATCTCCTCCAGGGTCGCGGCGGGGAAGGCTTCGGTCCATATCTTCTCGTGCCGCTTCCAGTCCCGCGGGTGCAGGGTCGCCCCCTCGTCACGGTAGAGCTTCGTGGCGTCGGCCAGCAGGAGCTTCTTCTTCCGCTTGGCGGCCACGGCTTCGGGATTGCAGCGGTACTCCTCGACGGCGGCCCGGCGGCGGGCGTGCAGGGCGCGGGCGGCGGTCTTCGTCGGGCACGTCTCCCGGTGGCGCCGGCCGTTCTGGTCATACCACTCGACGCACCATCCCCAGCTCTTCCGCCCGGTGTGGTTGCAGGCGTCGCACCCTTTCTCGGCGCCATTGCACTTCCGGCACTTCTCGATGCGCTCGAACAGACCGCGGTCTTTCCCACCCTCGCGCGCCATTGTCGGGTCAGCCTCCTGCAGGGCCCTCCCTGGCTCGGCTGAACCTCCGACTGCTCAGGCGGTGGGTTCGCTTCCCAGAGGGATCGGGCTCAACGTTTTCTTTGTGCAGAGGTCTTCGGCGGGCACTCGGTCGTTCCCGTAGCTGGGTTCAAGTCCGATGCGTCTCTATTGAGGAGCGTCAAGAAGTCCTTCTTGACTGTCTTCCTCTTACCATCGAACTGGACTGTTGCCGTATGGGCATCCTGAGCGACGACACTGCCCATCCCAAAGACCTTGTGCCACACCCGCTGTCCTGGAGAGATCTCTCGACGAATCTCGCCCAACTGCCGCCGAAGAGACACCCCCGGATCCGAGGGGGGCCGTGGGGTGGGCTTGTCGGCCTTCGGGTCCCGCATTTCGAGCCAGTCCGAGGACAGGTTCAAGAACATAGGGTTGACCTTGCGCGTCTTGACGCTCATCGGCACCCCCCCTGGCCCGTAGACCTGCTCCACCCCATTGCGAGTGCCGTCAAACCGTAACAGCACAACCTGGCCGAGAAGGTCAGAAGCGAGCCCACACGGACGGAGACCCAGGCAAGCCCGTCGCCCGTGAGCGCACTCGACGGCGATGTCCACCGCAGAATACGTCTCGCGCAAGCGCACGACCAGACCGAGCGCATATCGTTCGGACTCTTCCCGCAGAAGAATCCTGAAGGGATCCAGGAGGACCGATTGATCCTGCTCGTTCGCAAAGCACGGGTGCTTTGGCCAGGGCCACCCGAGTTCGTCCAACCACACTGAACCGCCGTTGTGCCGAACAAAGTAGACCAATGCGCCACACCTTGGACATTGGCTGGGCCGATAAAGATCGCCACCGTCCCTCGCCGCAGTGAATACTGCAATACCGCCATCGCCACCGGCGCTTCGACCGGATCCTGAGCACCAGTTGCCGTCTTCGTGAATCGGTGTGCACACCCCATCAACATAACGGAACTCAATGTAGCCGCCGCAG
>JAJXVI010000203.1:0-3747 GCA_021782195.1 bacterium
GACTGACGGTCGTCCTCCCTTCCACGACGTCGGCCACGCTCGGAATGATCTTCAGTTCGACATCGGGCAGTGGTTCCGCGAGTGACACGACACGACGCACAAGGTGCGGACTGGGGTTGGCCACGACGATCTCGTCTACATCGAGCTCGTCCACAAGCCGCGGCAGGTCATCAATCTGTCCACGCACGTCGACGCCGCGGATCCGCAGACCGACCTGCTCCTTGCGTTCATCCACAAATCCCACTGGCAGGTGAAGGCGGGTCGGAAGGCGCGCGAGTTCGCGGAGTATTGCTTCTCCCGCGTCGTTGGCGCCCACAATCAGAAGACGGCGTGCGTTGTCTGAAGAGGCAGTGCGCTCGCTGTACAGGCGCAGAAGCAGTCGGACCGTACCGACCAGCAGAAGGGTGAAGAGCCAGCCAAGGAGCACGAAACTGCGGGGATACAAGGCTCCGGACTCGGCAAAGCTTGCCACTGCGAAGGGAGCCCAGGCCACTGTCACGGCCTTGCAGATATCCTTGAGTTCGTGAATTCCGGCGTAGCGCCAGATTTTATCGTAGAGACGATACCAGGAGTAGCTCGCCAGATTGACACAGACGATGCCGATGTGCGTCCAGAGCACCTGGTTGTTCGAGTAGCGCGGGGGAACCTCCCACACGAAACGCAGATTCACCGCCAGCGTGATGGCAAGAAAGACGAGAATCGAGTCGACGAGCAGCAAAACCCATTTCATCGGGGGTACGAGGTTGCCACGTCGGGTTGCGGACTGGATGCCGCGGACCCAACGGGCTCCGGTGTGCAGTACACGACGAGGTTGTCAATCAGTTTCATTCGAACGCGCCAGTCCGGAAGCACGCGCATGATGAATTCGAACATCTTCGCGAGAAAGGGAATATCGACCAGGTTGCGCGCGATGTGCAGGACGTAATGCAGGGTCGTGACCTTTTCGTCCGGCTCGATGCGCAATACGCGCAGGCCTGACGCTATCGCCATCCGGGTCATGCTCGTGCGACTGAAGTAGAAGAGGTGCTGAGGAGGGTTGTAGATACGATGCTGACGTCCTTGCAGGCGCGACCAGAAGTGGCCCACATCGCCAGTGGAGAATGCAAGCACGCCATCGGGCGCCAGCATGCGGCAGGCCTCCCGTAGCAGTGACCGAGGGTCGCGAAGATGCTCGAGTGCGTCCCACAGGGTGATGACGTCGAACGTGCGATCCGCGAACGGTTCCAGGCTATCGCCATGCACCACGCACAGGCCCCGGTCCCTGGCCTGTGCAACCGCATAACTCGAAACCTCAAGTCCAGCGGCGTCCCAGCCACGCTTCTGAGCGGCTTCCACGCACCAGCCTGCCGCAGCGCCGATATCAAGCATGCGAATCTGCCCGTCGCGGTTGCCTGCCTTGCCCGCGCGGGCACGAGTGTGGAGTATCTTTTCGAGCCGGTCGAGCTTCTCTGAAAATGACTTGAGAAACGTGTCGCGTTCTCCGACGTAGTCGAGATAGCCGCGTCGTTCTGGGTCGCCCGTAAAGTAGCCTTCATCATAGAACGCGCGGATTGCTTCACGGTCTGGCATCGGATAGAGAAACTCCAGGCCGCAGCGGGTGCACGCCACGATCTGAAAACCGAACTTCACGAAGCGCAGACGGGCCTGGGAGCCATCGCACAGGTTGCAAGGCTCGGTCAGGGTAATCGTCTCAGTCACAACGGTTCTCCGTTCCAGGGGCCGGCCGGGCGCCGGGGGTCGCCTGCGACGATTCCCAGCCGTGGCCGTAGGTGTTGTCTTCGCCAGCAATGGCGCCGAAAGTGCGCAGAAGAATCTCCAGATCGAGTGCGAGCGAGCAGTGGTCGACATAATATACGTCCCACTCGATGCGTTCCTGCCAGGTAAGGGCATTGAGTCCCTTGACCTGGGCCAGCCCGGTGAGTCCTGGAAGCAGTTCCAGGCGTCGACGTTGATGCGCCGAGTACTGGGCGACCTGGTAGGCAAGCGTGGGGCGCGGACCAATCAGGCTCATCTCACCTTTCAACACGTTCAACAACTGCGGAAGCTCGTCGATGTGCCACCGTCGAAGAAAGCCTCCGAGACGGGTAATGCGGGCATCGTTGCGGTCAATCTCGTAGCCTCGCCCGATGCGGTCCGCTCCCACGACCATCGTTCGAAACTTGTAGAACGGGAACGGCTTGCCGTATCGACCGACACGTTCGTGTACGTAAAATATTGGTCCCGGGTTGTCGAGATAGATTGCCAGGGCCAGAGCCGCCAGAAAAGGCGTGAGAAGCGTCAGGATGCCCAACGCAACGACGAAGTCGAGGATGCGCTTGACCGAGGGAAGATAGTTGAACACGGCGTGAGAATTCGCGGTGAAGGCGTCAGTTCCCCCGTGCTCGACCGTGCACGCTCGCGTGACGGGCCATTTTGCTCGTCGACGTGGGTGGGGCGAGCGGCCCGGCGCCAGCTGTCGGGGTCGCTCGAGCGTTCTCAGCCTGCCAGGAAGCCGGTTTCCCAAGCGCACTTCCCCGCGCACTTCCGCGCACCTCCGCGTGGGAGTCTCCGCGCTCAATCCGCCGAGGACCTGCGGGCCCAAAATCCGCATCGGGAAGCGGCACCAGCAAATACCACAGGTAGACCGACGTGTTGGCCAGAGGTTCGGTCCACATCCGAAGAACGGTTCCGCGGTGCACCGTACCACGCCACAGCAGCGCCGCGGCGTCATGAACGAGGAGTGGTTGGATGTCAGCACAGAACGCAGTTGCACCTTGCGGAACACGCCCGGGGAGAAACCAGGTATCGTGCACCTGCGTCCGCATGTCGGTCACGTCATGGCGCCCCCCGAAAGTCGCATTGGGATTGACGACCAGCAGAGCCAGACGGTGGCAGTCTGGCGGAAGGTGTTGCACCCGAACCTCGAGTTCTTCCACGCCGCCGTATTTGCCGCGGTTGTCTACGCGTGCGGCGGGCAGGCGCGCGTCCATCGGATCGCGGGCCATGGGGTCGTAGCCGGGAATTGACTCGTAGAGTGAGCACGCTCGAAGCGGGCACCCGCCCCGGAACCAGGAACTGACGTCGTAGTTGAACCGCGCCACGCGATCGGGGGCCGGAAATTTTCCGCGAGCATGCTGGAAAGACTCGAGGATTCGCGCGTAACGCGTGGGTTGAACGGCTGGGTCGATGAACTTGCGAAGCCGTTGCGCCTGCTCTCGCCACAGAATCGAATGTAGTTCGGGGAGTGTGTTCAGGGCGTGGAGCGAATCGGGGATTGCCGTGTCCGGGTCGGCAATCACCGCGGCAAGCGTGCCACCGGTGGTCGGCGTGCAGCACAGGTTGACGACGGCAGTCTCTGACGGTCTGATCAGCAGGTTCACAAGGCAGAAGGCCTCGTCTGCACGGAGGGCGTGTCGAGGTTCGGTGCAGGGGGCGCGTGCGGCGACGAACGCATTTCGCCCGGCCAGCACGCTGTTGAACTCCACATCCTGTCCCCGGCGCGTCACCATGAGGGCCCCGTCGTGCGAGGGCACGAACAGAAGCAGGAGGCGGATCGCACGACGCGTCCCGTTGGTGTGGTCCATCAGCACGCGAACAGGGGCGCAGGCCGGAAAAGGCGCCCTGGCGTAGACGCCCGCGACACCGTGCGTTCCATCCCTGCGCAGGAGGTCATCGCGACACAGTTCGGGCTGGTCGCTCATGAACAGGTACGACACATCGCTCGCCTGCCGCAACAGGGGTTGGTTCAGAGCGAGGCAGGGATAGCGA
>JAJXVI010000203.1:3757-5511 GCA_021782195.1 bacterium
GGTGGTCGAACTGCGGTCGAGGTGGGCGGGCATGCGAAAATTGAAGCCATCGGGGATGCAGGGGGACGGTTGTCCGAGGGTCCCCACGCTGATCCCGAGCGCCGACATCGGGACTGCGCGTCCGTACGCGGGAAGGGAGTGAAGCAACCGCTCAAGTCGCGCGGGAACCCCCACGAGCGGTGCAGTCGCCTGCCCGCGCGAAGAGGACGAGGACGGTTGGCGTGAGGGAACTGCGACCGCCGGGTGCAAGGTCGGGGCAAACAGTGCCAGCAGGATCAGCAGGAAGACGACGGTGCGTGCGCCCGCCTCGGGTGCACGCAAGAAAGACGCTGCGGGGGCATCAATCTTCAAGCCGCGCGCGGGCGTTTCGTCACTCAACAGCGGGAAGTGCCCCGGCGTCGACCTGGGCACGCAGGCCCTCCTGCAGCGTCGTTTTCGGTGTCCAGCCAAGTTTCTCACCGGCCCGAGAGATCGACGACCATGTGCAGGCAAGGTCGCCCGGCACTGGCTGTAACTGCCGCATTCTCGGGGTGCTTCCAGCAAGCAGGGGGACGAGCACGTCGATGGCCTCACGCAGGCTCTTCGTTTCCCCGCTGCCGATGTTGTACACCTCGCCCCGGCCTCCGACTTCCATGGCGCGAATACACGCGTCGACCGCGTCACCAACGTACAGGAAGTCGCGTTGCTGCGAGCCATCTCCAAACAGTTCAAACGGCTGGGCGTCCACGCTGGAGCGAATCAATCGATGAAACAACATGTCTGGACGCTGGCGTGGACCGTACATCGTCCCAAAGCGCAGGGCGACGGCCGGCACACGGTAGTTTTCGGAGTAGCATCTGGCAAGATTTTCAGCGGCCAGCCGGGATACGCCGTACGGTGAGAGCGGGGAGGGGAGTGCGTCTTCCGAACAGGGACCGGATGCGTTGCCATAGACGTGCAAGGTCGAAGCGAGAACGAAGGCGCTGACCTGCCGGGACGCTTCGAGCAGCAGTTGCGTGGCCAGGATATTGTTGCGCGTGTAGGCGGCGAAATCACGCCCCCATGAGACGCGGGCGCCGACCTGACCCGCGCAGTGGAAAACCACGGTGACCCCGTCCATCAGGCTTACGGGCTCGACCCTGGTCAGGTCGGCCTCGACAAACTCGAAACCGCTCAGTTCCTTGAGCCGCTGGACGTTTTCTTCCTTGGCCACACGGGAATACCGATAATACTGGTCGGTGTAGCTGTCGACCCCGACCACTGTGTGTCCCAGCGAGAGAAGGCGTTCGGAGAGGTGGCTTCCGAGAAACCCGGCGCACCCCGTAACCAGGCAGATTTCACTCACGCGCACAGGATTCCCGGTTGTGTGCAGGCTTCCCTTTCGCCTGTGCACGTTTCTCTGCGAGGCCTCTTGCATTCTTGCGTTCTGCTTCGAGGGATGAGCGGCACCCGAGGCGAAGACGACACGGTGCTGGCCTCAGGGCCGGTGCGCAGCAATTCCTTTTGCGGAGGCGGTGGTCGTCCTGGGATTCCCCCACTTGTTTGTCATCTTCATGGTCGCGCTCGTGCTGTTTGGTCCCGACAAGATGCCGGAACTTGTGAAGACCGTGGCAGGTGTGTGGCGCGAGGTGATTCGTCTGCGAACAGAACTGAATTCCACCGTGCAGGATACGGTCGGAAGCCTGCTCGTGGATATGCCGAAGCTTCCCTCCCTCGACTCGGTCATGCAGGCGATTGAGACGGACCGCGGTTCGCTCCAGGACCGAGAGCGTCAG
>JAJXVI010000204.1 GCA_021782195.1 bacterium
ATGACCAGCCGGCGTCTGGAGAGGGGCGAGATGCGCCATCGTCATGTCCGTCATGCGCTCGCGGGCGCTGGCTTGTGCCTCGTGCCCGTCCTCGCATCGCTCCTCGCGCCGCCCGCCCTTGCGGCCAAAACCAGGCGGGCGGATTTTATATATAATTTAGCCGGCGCCTCCCGCGCCGAAAAGCCGGCCCTCATCAGACCGCGCGGCTCCACGAAAGGAGAACCATCGTGACCCAGACCGAACAGGCGATTCCCGGGAAACGTGCCCCAGAGAGCTTGCTGTGCGACGTCGAAGCCCTGCGTCGACAGTATCTCGGCAACCATCCCGACGTGAACGACCCGACCCAGGCCGTTGCATTCGGCACTTCCGGGCACCGCGGGTCGGCCGCACGATGTTCCTTCAACGAGGGTCACATTGCCGCCATCGCACAGGCAACCTGTGAGTATCGCCATTCAAAAGGCATTGATGGGCCGTTGTTCATCGGGGCCGACTCCCACGCTCTCTCCGAACCTGCTGTAAAGACCGCACTCGAAGTTCTCGCCGCCAACGGGGTGACCACGATGCTGGCACCGGATGGCATCCTGACGCCCACCCCCGTGGTCTCCCACGCCATCCTCACCTTCAACCGCCAGGGTGCTGCCGTTGCAGACGGCATCGTCGTCACGCCATCGCACAACCCTCCCGAAGACGGTGGGTTCAAGTACAATCCCCCCCACGGCGGGCCTGCCGACACCGACGTCACGCGCGTCATCCAGGATCGAGCCAACGAACTGCTGCGCAACCGCTTGAACGGGGTGAAGCGCATCCCGTACGCGCGCGCCCGTTCCGCGGAGACCACACACATCCACGACTTCATCACCCCGTACGTAACAGACCTTCGCAACGTCGTCGATCTCGACCTGATTCGCGCAGCCGGGCTGCATCTGGGTGTCGATCCGATGGGAGGAGCCAGCATCGCTGTCTGGGACCCGATCGTGGCAACCTACGGCCTGGACCTGACCATCGTCAACCGCACGGTCGATCCACGCTTTGCCTTCATGCCCGTCGACCATGACGGCAGGATCCGCATGGACTGCTCCTCTCCACACGCCATGGCGCGCCTCGTCGAACTGCGCGAACAGTTCGCGGTAGCCTTCGGAAACGACGCCGACTCCGACCGCCACGGTATCGTCACGCCCGAGGCCGGGCTCATGAACCCCAATCACTTCCTGGCCGTGGCCATTGAATATCTGTTCACGAACCGCCCAGGATGGAAGGCCGACTGCAGTATCGGCAAGACCCTTGTGAGCAGCCAGATGATCGACCGTGTCGCCGTGGGGCTTGGAAGACGCCTCTGGGAAGTCCCCGTCGGCTTCAAGTGGTTTGTCGACGGACTCATTGACGGCACCTGCGGCTTCGGGGGCGAAGAGAGTGCGGGGGCTTCCTTCCTGCGATTCGACGGCACAACCTGGACCACCGACAAGGACGGCATCATCTGCGACCTTCTGGCCGCTGAAATCACGGCCCGCACCGGCAGGGATCCGGGCGCACACTATCAGGAACTCACAAAACGTTACGGGGCGCCATGCTATCGCCGAATCGACGTTCCTTGCTCCCCCGACGAGCGAGCGGTGCTGAAAAAACTCTCCCCCGAGGCCGTGCGCGTATCGACCCTCGGCGGACACCCGATCACCGCGCGCCTCACCCGCGCACCAGGCAACAACGCGGAAATCGGGGGCTTGAAGGTGACCACGGGCAACGGCTGGTTTGCAGCCCGGCCTTCCGGTACCGAGGATGTCTACAAGGTGTACGCCGAGAGCTTCGTCGACGAGGAACACCTCTCACGCATCATCGACGAGGCACGCACCATCGTTGCCGAAGCCCTGACCACCAGATAAAAGTCACGTGCCTCCCGGCACGACAACCGCACCGGGAGGCACGATGCGCGCTTTCGCCCCCTTTGCCGCGTGAAAGGCATGATACGACCTCTCAGCAGAGGACCGCGAAGGCGTCGCGGAGGGAGAAAGCTGAAACCCCGGCAACTCGTCGACCGGTGGCACGGTGGGCGGTTTCACGGTCTCCGACTGGCTCGGTGCGGGCCAGGGTTGATGGGGGACCGCCCAGCATCCAACGGTCAAAAGGCCGGTGAGCAGGAGCAATACAAGCCCACAGGCTCGAACTTCCCTGCGCATACGATCTCACTCCATCGAGAATTATTCCCTTTCTTGACGGATTTCAATCACACGTGCAGGAACATCCCCCAGGAGGGGGTCAGGTCGCTCCCACACCTGACCGCTCTGCAGGTCGCAAGCACGATAGCTCGCGGCCCGGGCTATCGTGAGGTCAGGTCGCTCCGAAGTTCAAGAAAGCGCGTCATCACCGCAACCATACACGCAACATCCTCGCGGCCGCCCATTTCTCGCACCGAGTGCATGGACAGCATGGGATTCCCCACGTCGACCGTGGGAATCCCGAGCAACGTGGACGTTATCGGACCGATCGTGGATCCGCACTGCAGGTCGGTACGGTGCACGTAGCGTTGCATTGGAACCTCGGCCTCCTGGCACAGACTCTCGAACATGGCACCGCTCAAGACGCTCGTGGCGTAGCGCTGTTGCGCGTTCACCTTCAACACCGGACCCCCGTTGAGCACGGGCCTGTGATTCGGCTCGTGCCGGTCGGGGTAGTTCGGATGCAACGCGTGCGCCATGTCGGCGGAAAGACACACCGAACGGGCCAGCGTGACCAGGTACTCCTCACGAGACTGCCGGAACGCGAGCGACAGACGTTCAAGAAGACGCGGCAGGAAGTCGGAACCAGCCCCGGTTGCACTCTGGCTACCCACTTCTTCATGGTCGAACAGTACGGCCATCCGCACACAGTCGCCATCTGATCCGCTCGCGGCCAGCAGGGCGCAGAGCGCCGCGTGACACATCGCAAGGTTGTCGAGGCGCGCCGAGAAGATGAATGCGTCGTCCAGTCCACCCAACGTCGGGCGTGCCAGGTCGTACAGCATGAGCTCGAACGCACGCATCGCACCCGCGCCGACCCCAAGCGCCTGTGCGCACAGTTCGCGCAATGCGTCCGGAGATTCGCCCATCCCCACGATAGGCGGCATCTGCGTCTGCTTGTTGAGCACAAGACCGCGCTCGTTCACCTCACGGTCAAGATGAATGGCAAGCTGCGCGACGCGGGCAAGGGGACGGTCAAATCTCACCAGACGCGTGTCCATCCGCCCCTGCGCATCCGCAAACACCACGCGACCCGCAATTCCAAGGTCGCGATCAAGCCACGAATTAAGAAGCGCGCCCCCATACACCTCTACCCCGAGCTGGGCGTAGCCCTCGCGTTCAAACGGTGCAACTGACTTGCATCGCAGGTTCGGGCTGTCGGTATGGGCGCCAATCAGATGGAAGGCCTTCACCCGCGACGGGTCCGGCACCACAAATGCAGCCAGCGCACTTCCCCCGTGCACAACATAGTACCCTCCGGATTCGAGCGCCCCCCACGACTCGCACTCGTCAAGAGCGCGAAATCCGGCGAGACGCAGTCGCGTTACCGCACTCTCCACGGCGTGAAATGGCGTGGGAGATTCCCACAGGAAGTCCAACAGGTCGGTCAACAGCGCTTTCGTTTGCATGGTCACCAGTTCTACTACACACACTCCAAACTGCCTGCCCCGCCGCCACCAATTGCGTCCCCGGGGTCCACGGTGCCGCCACGTGCGGGTCCGCGTCGCAGTCAGGGAGCGTGCACGCCGCTCGCGCGAAGGTCCCCGCACGCACTCACTCAGGTGGCGACACGCGCGTGACCAGTACGAGACACAGCGGACTGCAGACGGCCCACAGGTAGAGCGCCCACTCGCTGCGCGGGTACCATCCCTGTCGAAACTGCCACCACATACACTCGACGGCCGTCCCCGCCACCATCGCGGCCAGTCCCAGCGCGAGCGCCGCAGCACTCTCCCCGTGCGGCAGTCGCACCGAGCGCAGAAAAATCCGGAGAGCCGGAAGCAACGGCCACATTATCGCGCCCAGCAGTCCCCAGAACGCAAGCCCGGCCAGGAAAAGGGGCAAGGTGCGCCGCCTGAGATTGTGCAGCGTGTGTCGCAGCTCCGGCACCAGGTGAAAGTCGCCGCGATCGATCTCGTCTGTCACGAAAAGGGCAGCACAGCAACCCTGCGCGAGGGCGCGTTGCACAAGCTGCGGGGTGTCCGCCCACGTCGGGAGAACTGTGGCCGCGACCGGAAAGTTTCCGGTGCGGAAGTCGAGATCGGCCGTCTCGGGAAGGGCTTCGCGCGTACAGAGCGCGCGAGTTCCCCGACTGGCCAGCACGTTGCCATCGACGACCTCGAACCCCTCTGCTCCCCACGCGTAAAGTCTGGTGGGCGCCAGGCGCGAAGTCCACGGATGGGCAACCACCACAAAGGCGCCCTGGCGACGCGCCTCGGCAATCGCCGCTCGCACGTTGTAACGCGCCGGCGTGACCGCCCGCCGAAGGTTGAACATGAGCAGGTGGGTGGTCCCTCGATATTCCTCCGCCGGCACCACCAGCATCGGAAGGCGATGATGCTGCACGTAACGCACCGCCAGCGGCACCCCTCGCAGGCCGTTCGAGTCGCTCAATGCCACCACGCGATACCCGTGGTCGTAGTGCCATTGCACGAGTTGCGCGGGCATCAGGGCGCCTCCCGAAGCCTGGCTGTGGGAGTGAAGATCCGCAAGCACGTAGGGCGCCCCCCTCGGGACGACCCACCGCAAACCGCCCGGCAACACCGTGTCCAGTGCACGCAATGCAAAAATCTGCCCGACAAGCAGCATCATCACGATGACCGCCAGCGTAACGCCGCCGAGGCGACTACGGCTGCGCCTCCCCCACCACAGCCCCGTCAGGCCACCCACGGCGGCAAACAGTCCGACCGTATAGAAGATGTGCGGGGCAGTCCCCACGATGTCGTCGAACCAGCGGAGCGGTTCGAGTGGAGCGGTCCACCACGCAGGGGAGGAAATCGCCACCCGAACCTCCCGCGCCGCAAGCGCTCCGAGCGCTGCTCCAGCGCGGGTCGAGGCGCTCCAACCCAGGAGGCCGGCCTGACTCGGGCTCACCGCCCACGTCCTCCGCGAACGGAAAGTGGCGGAGAGACGAGATCCGCGGCCAGTGCGGCAGCCTGTAGCAGATCCTCGGCTGCACGCCGATGCCTTCCACTTGTGGCGTGGACCGTCGCCCGCACCAGCAAAAACAGCGCTCGGGACTCCCCGGCGTTGTCGAGAATCGCGTCGAGCGCATCGAGCGCGGCGCGGGGCTCACCGCTCAAGTGCAGGGACAGCGCGCGCAGCACGTGCGCGTGCGCGTGGTCGAGGCGTCCGGCCACGAGCTCGTCAAAATCCCACCAGGCCCCCTGAGGATCGTCGTGAAAGAGGTGATTGAGACCTCTCTGCAAGACGGCAAGCTCGTGGACAACCGCGTGAGAAGCGCGATCCTCGGCCAGCAGTTTTGGCAGGTAGTCGGCAGCGACCGCCTGC
>JAJXVI010000205.1 GCA_021782195.1 bacterium
CCTGCGCCGGTGGGGTCTACCACGTTGCCTACCTTTGCGGTTGGAATCCGGTGCTGTTCACCTGAACGAACGTAGATTTCGCTTCCGCGGTCGCCGAGTGTGACGACAATCATTTCGAGGTCCTCAGCCAGCAACTCGTTGCGCGTACGTCCTGTCTTCTCCTGGAACACCGCAAACTCGTAATCGTTGAGAATGAGAACAGTCGCCCCTCGGGCACATTCCAACAACTCGGCGCCGTCCATTGCAGTGACCTGCCACGACAGGTCGAGCACAAGGCGGAGCCCTGCCTCGCGTGCCTCGCAGCAATGGCGGATCATCGCCGCGGGGTCATCGGGTGCAACGATGACCCACCCGTGTTCCTGCTCCACGCTGTTTCGAAGACTGATTTCCCGTGCTCGCTTCATGGCACCCGGGTAGAAACCGGTGATCTGGCTGTCAGCACGGTCAGTGGTGATGAAACACGATGCCGTCGTCTCGTCGTCGAAAATGTGTACGCCGCTCGTGTCAACACCGTGCTCGCGGAGCCACTCGGCATACTCGCCAAAGTCTCGCCCGGCGGCGGCCACGACGCGGGGTTGATGGCCGAGCAGTGCGAGCGTGTATGCAATGTTGCCGGCACATCCACCACGCTGCTTCTTGAGATCGCCCACCAGGAAGGAGATGTTGATCACGTGCAGTTTCTCTGGCAGGATGTGATCCTTGAAATAGCCTGGAAAATCCATGATCAGGTCGAAAGCGAGCGATCCAGTCACTGCGATCTTCCCATTTGTGGGTCCTTGAAGCTTGCGCACGGGCAGCACTCCTCTGGTGTGGCTCGCAGTCTGACTTGAACAGCGGCGGCGTGTCATTCGCCGCGCACGCTGTTTTTCCTCTGCCCTCGGGCCTGGCTCGCAGCGTCCCCCCCCTCGGGCCTGGCTCGCAGCGTCCCCCCCCTCGCGCGGGCGTTGCCACCGCCCGAGAGGGTTCAGCCTCGCCGCCCATCTAGCGTGAGTTTGCAGGGGTGGCTTTTTCCACGAACACGATCCAGTCGGCAGCGTAGTGCTTCGGGTCAGCGTGGTCAAGCGACGTTGTGGGCACAATGCGGATCGTCGCAACGCGTGCACGAGGCATGCGCGCTCGCGTGCGCGCAACCGTCCCGAGGCCGTCGTCGCTGTGAAAAGCACCGTTGAAATGAAGGAGAACGCCGTTCCACCCCACGTGGCTGTCGAAGAAATCCGCAATGGACTCGGCCATCGTGTCGTCTTTCAGGCACTGCGCCTCGTAGTACCAGGCGAGTTTGTCGCGCCCGACGTGGTTTTGCATTGCTGATTCGAAGCGCGTCCAGTATGCGTCAAGCGGTGCCGTGGTGTGCCGCGCAAAGAGCCAGGCGTGGTCCGCGGGCATCCTCTCGATTGCTCCCAGCCCGTGCTGCGCGACCGCGGCGGCCAGGTAACGGGGGACGTTCGACGCCAGGACCTCGAGATGATGCGCTTTTGCCTGCTCAATCAACGGGCGGTAGGCGACCGCGTAGTTGGACCACGGTCGTGACGCACTCAGGAACTGCGCTTCCGTGATGCGTCCCTGCAGGTATGCGTTCAACACGGTCTGCACGTCGCGCTCGAACATCTCCATTCCGACCGCAACCGTTCGCATGGACA
This sequence comes from bacterium, assembly GCA_021782195.1. Taxonomy (GTDB): domain Bacteria; phylum Vulcanimicrobiota; class Xenobia; order RGZZ01; family RGZZ01; genus JAJXVI01. The sequence continues at coordinate 1,638 of JAJXVI010000205.1, forward strand.
GAAGCTTCTCAAGGAGAAGGGCTTCCACGTGGTGCGTTGCCAGGTCCTGGTGCTCTTCGCCGACAAAGACTACGTCTTCGTGCGCGAGACACTCCAGCAGGGAGGAAAAAGGTATCCATCGGTGCGTCCACGAGTCGTAGACGCGCATGGTCGGTGAATTGCGCGAAATCATTGGAACCCTGGCGATCGAGGGTCCGGGATCATGCATATCCGGAGTCTTTCTCGGCAAAGTCCCGGGCACTGACGCCGCGTGCCCTGTGAGCAGGGGAGGGTCTTCACCGTTTGACGCGTGTGCTTGCGAGGAAGCGCAGCATAGCAAGAGCACCATCAGACAGATAGCAGGCAGGTGTCGCATGCACTCATGTGCGCGGTGTGCTATTTGAATCCTTCCTGCAGAGAGGGACCGGGCGTGTTGTTGAAAAAAAAGGAGTCGTGCAACTCGAAGAACTGGACCTGGTCACGTTGCCCCCGGGAGCACTGCTTGTTGCCGTGCTCCTCGAGGAAGGCGGGGCGATGACCATCGATCAGGTGGCCGCGCGACTATACAGCGTCGGAGTCAATCTGCGTGGCGGGACTCACACCTTGCGGCGGGCAGCGTCGGCGCTGCCAGGGGTGCGTCGCAGTGCCGGGCTGCTGTCCGTCGACGTGCAAGACCCCCAACTGCGTCGGGTTCTGTCCCGACTGGAGCGCGCCCGGCGGGATGGCTCGCGCGTTGACCGGAGGGCTTCCCCCACGACCGTCGCCTGCTCCCCCGCGACACCTGTGCGTACAGATGCGCTCTGGCTTGGGACGCGTCGCCGTACATTGTTGCGTCGAGACGATTCTTCGCTTGACCTGCTTCTGTGGTTTGACCCTTCCGGCCAGACCGTTCGGGCGTTCAACTTTGTGGCCTCCGGGTGCGACTCGGATGCGCTGGCAGTGCTTCTTGAACAGGCCATCCATCGACCACTGGCGGGATGCGCGCCTGCCACGCCCAGGTGTATTGCCGTGGACATGCCGCACGAACAGGAGTCTCTTGCGAGCGCCGCCTGCTCACGTGGCATTGAACTGGTTAGTGAGGCCGATTTCACCCCGCTTGCAGCGGTCTTCTCTCAGGTGGAGCAGTTTGCGCGAGAGGACCTTTCCCCTTCGTCGGGTGGCGTGCTCACGCTGAGTCGCTTCCACGAACTCGCTCGTCTGCTCTGGCGCCTTTCCCCGTGGCGTGGAGTGCGCCTCGAGGAGGTACTGCGCATTGACGGACTGGACCCGACCCCCATCTATGTGCTGCTCCTCGCCAACCCTCCCGAGGGGTTCACCGTCTTCCTGGACGAGGAGGTTGCTCTGGATACCCTGTTGCACGAACGTATCTCCCCCTCGTCAGCGCTGATGGTGCGTTTCTACCCTCGGCCAGAAGTGCCGTCGGTGTCGCGACTGGCTGACGCCCTGGGGTGGGAGGGCTCGAAGATTCCCGTGCCGCTTCGCGTAGGCTCACAGGGCACACAAATGGCGGTTCACGAGGAAATCGTACTGCTGATCTCCGTCATGGAGGCTATCTCGCAGTGTGTCTTCGAACGACCGTGGCGAGACCGCGAACTCGGTCTTGACGGCGGTGTTCGCGTATGTGCGACCTGGCCGTTGCAGGCCAGTCATATCGGCCGTCGGGTAGAGGAAACGTAGCGCCTTGTCCGGATTCGCGGCAAAAAGAGGAGGCGGGCGGTGCCGTGAAGGACTATTCCGAAGGGAAGAAACCGGGAGACGATTCAATGACCGTGAACCACGACGTGCTCGTGCGCCGCACACGTTCGGTCTGCAGCAAATGCGTGCGCCGCTGTCCCGCAGAGGTCCGGGAGCGCGACGGCGAGGTATTGTTGATCAAGACGTGCGCCGAGCACGGCCAGACGCAATGTAGACTGTCTGGTCATCCCTGGTATTATGTTGGCCTCGATCGGTACTATTTTTCCGTCATGAAGTCGGTGTCTCGCCAGCGTGACTACCTGTTGCGGATGACCGAGCGTTGCAATCTGAAATGTCCGATCTGCCTGGCATCGGCGCTCGACAACCAGCCTCAGTCGGCCGCCACGGCGGATGTTCCCGATCTGAACCGTGAACGCATGCAGGAGTTCCTGCGCTGGCGCCGCGGACGGGGCCCGCTCAAGATTGACTTGCTCTCCGCGGAGCCGACGCTGCGTGAGGACCTTTTCGACATTGTTCGTGAAATGAAGTCGCTTGGCCACATCGTCGCCCTTCACACGAACGGTGTACGTCTGGCCAGTGATGAGTACGTGCGTCGCCTGCGCGAGGCTGGGGTCGACGAGGTCCATCTTCAAATGGACGGTTTCGATGACGCCGCGTACGAGAAGATTCGAGGGGCACGACTCACAGCCAGCAAACGGCGCGCAATGGACAACATGGAGCGCCACGATCTGGCGACTGACATCGTGATGGTCATCATGCCCGACACCAATGAAGGACAGATCCGTCCGGTGCTGCAAGACTGCCTGCATCGCCCGTTTGTGCGTGAACTGTTCTTTCTGGGTACGCGTCCGCTGGGGTATTTCGCCGACAGTGATCGCGTCTTGATGCCTGACGACGTGATCGATATCGTGGAACGCGAGTCTGACGGTCTTTGCCAGCGTGCCGACGTGTTTCGGTTTCAGAAACTGTATTTTGCCCTGCTGGCAGTGCTCGGTGTGCGGAAGTGTCTTTATGTTCAGCACTACCTTCTGTTTCGCGACGGAGACGCCTGGCTCCCCGTATCGCAGATTCTTGACTGGAAACGTATTGACGAGGTTCTTGACGAACTGCCCGCGCTACAGGCCGACGCCGCGAACACCGGCATCATCGCGCGACTGAGCTATCAAGCCCGCAAGATGGCATGGCTCTTTCGACTGGCGCGTGCGATGTTCTCGTGGCGTGCCGTGCAGTACACTCCAGACTTTCTCTCCCTGCTCACGCACTTGCGCGGAGGATGGCTGCTCTCCGGACTTCCGCGGCGAATCTTGCTGCTTGGCTACATCACGGCATGCGACCCGCATAACTTTGACGAGGAGGTTGCTCGTCACTGCGGCAAGGGGGAGGTCTCGATGGACTGCGGATTCAACGACAGTTCCGCCCACGCGAACATCATGCGTGAGCGTCGGTGGCGAACCAGTCCACGGGAGCGCCCGGGAGAGCGAGGGTGAGCCCTGGAGGTTTTCTTTCTCGACCTCTCCGCCATCCCCGCTTGCACGCTGCACTGCCTGAATTCGTTGTTACCGTTTGTGTCCTGTGCGTGGCTCCCGTGAGCGCGTCGCCCTCATCTCTTGACGGCATTGTCTGCACGAGACCGTTGGGGGCGCTCTATTCACCTCAGCGTACCACGTTTCGGGTCTGGGCTCCGACCTGTTCACGCGTTGAGCTTCATCTTTATGAGCGACCTGTGGGTGGACGTCCCAGAATTCTCCAGATGCGTCACAGTGCCGATGGAAGCTGGTCGGTGACGGTTGACAGAGATTGCAGGGGACTCTGCTATCTCTTTGACACCAACCTTTCGCACGGCGAGGTGGGTGACCCGTACGCGCGCTGTGTCACGGGCCCCCAGGGGCGTTGCATCGTGGTGCACGACGAGACGCACGTTGCCCCTCGTCCTCGCTTTCCCCTGCAGGACGCCATCATCTACGAGTTGCATCTCCGCGACTTTACCATCGATCCTGACAGCGGCATCACGCGTCGCGGACAATACCTGGGTTTGGCGGAACACGGCACGCATCTTTATGGCAGACCGGATATCAAGACCGGTCTTGACCATCTCCTCGAACTTGGGGTCAATACCGTGCAGATCATGCCGTTCAACGAGTTCGAGGTCGACGCGGGCGCCGGCCAGTACGG
>JAJXVI010000206.1 GCA_021782195.1 bacterium
AGGAAGCGACCGCACCCCCCGCCGCACCAAAGCCAGGCCCCCCGCCGAGCCTTCCGGCCTCGCAACGGGGGGCGCCAGTCAGATGTGACACTCGACTACCGCGTCAAGACTCCCTGAGCACCCCTGACGCGTCAGTGCTCGACAAGACCCTGCGCCGACGTGTATTGCGGGAAGTTGGCGCTATCACCAACGCCAACGTGATTGTTGCCACTGCACACGACGGTATAGGCGTCTGGATTGCTCACGGTGGTGAATCCCCCCGTATAGGTGTCAGCACCGGCCGAGGGGCACGTTGGAATGGTCTTGAGGTAGTTGGCGACGAGCCCCGAGGCCACCGTGGGGTAGCGCCCCCCGTTGTCGGTAGAGTACATCTCCAGGGCAGCCCCGATGTTCTTGAGATTCGACTTGCACGCAGTGACCTGTCCCTGGGCACGTGCGCGAATGAAATTCGGAACAAGGATAGCTGCCAGAATCGCGATGATCGCGATGACGATCATCAACTCGATAAGCGTGAATCCTCGGCGTAAGCCATGAAAGTGCTTCATCTTCAACCTCCCGGTCTCGGTCCCCGACCGATTCAAGTGTCACGACGTACAGGAATGCCTACACCTGTACGATACCCACGGAAGGCTCAGTCACTACTCAGTCGCAGACCTGACGCGATGGTCGTCCGCAGAGGAAAGCCCTTCGGCAGAAAGATTGCTCAACCGTTGGGCCGTCCGGAGAACAATGGGCTCATCCGCAGCACACGTCGCCATCTCCGCGAACAGCTCGCGAGCCACTCGCTCATAGGAAAAGCCTGGGCGCAGGATGCGTATATACCGTACCGCACGGTCGATGAGCTTCTTGTTGCTCGGACGCACGAAGGTCATCAGGTTTCCCTCGTAACGCCCCCCGAGACCCATGACAAGCGTGGAGTGGATGTTCATCGCCATCTTGAGAAGCAGGTGCTCTTCAAGAATCGACGTTCCGGCACACGGCACGACGGCTCGAAGAGAGGCCAGTTCAAACTCCAGGGCCTTGCCCGCGGAAGGGCCCTCCTCCAACGTTGCGGCGCGTACCCGGAACCGTTCCTGGACGCATCCTTCAAGCCTCGCAACGCGTTCGGAGCGCGCATGTGCACCCGTGTCGCTAAAATCAAAGCCGAGGAGGCGATCCTTCCCCGCCACGCGCACCACGTCGGGCCACGCGAGCGGACGCGGCTCACGACAGAGCAACGCGCGCCAGGCGTCGGACGACAAGGTTGCACCCGGCAGATGGAAATAGCACAGTGACGGCACTGCCTCGGAATCCTGCGAATTCTCGAATGGGCGCAGGCTGAAGGTCGGCGCACGTTCGGTGGTGTCGGTCAGGATCGTGATACCGTGGCGGTCGGCCTCGTAAAGCACAAAGTCACCGCGCCGGTAGAGACCGGCTTCCGCAGAGACAAACGGTTCGAGAAACGCGACGTCGAGCTTCTCGTGACGCACCAGGAATCGCTCGAGACGCTCCCGCGCGGACGCATCATCACGAATGTCGAGCAATGCCAGACCGGCGGCAAGCATCAGCACCGTGCTGGCCTGCATGCGCGTGCTCCCGGAGATCGCCATCGGACCCACCGAAAGGTTCATCCGCTCAATCGCGGAGTTTTCCAGCACACGCCGCGACCGCGCGGCAACCCGCGCCAGGACGTCGTCGGGATTGCAGTACAGAAACCAGGGACGCCGGCGCGACACCCTGCTGGCCTCCTCGGTGGCACCGATCACGAACGGCGTCTCGCCGCCCTCTGTGCTCGCGATCAGCAGGTCATCCTCCGAGAAACCGAGTTCGCGCAACTGGCGCGCACCAAACTCGGGATGATCTTCAAAGTTCTCGATGGAGTGGACGAGCGCCAGATCCCCCCCGGCCATGAACGCCACCACGGCCTGCGCCATCCCTGCGGGCGCGGTCTGGCGCCAGAGCACCTCGAGGCTCATGGAGAGTCGCCCGGTGGCGCCGCATCCACACAGAAAGACGCGCCCGCCGCTCGCAAGCGTATCGCGCACCTGAGCGCGCAGACGGTCAATCGCAAGCGCTGCGGGCAGGACCCGCTCCAACGCCTGGCGGTCAACGCGTGTGAGCACGCGGATGGCCGCACCAACGTCTTCCTGCACGAGCGCTGAAAGTCTGGGCGTCAGCGGGTGCGGACTCTCCGTCGGAAGATCCCCCAGGCGAAACTGGGAAGACTCGGCCAGAAAGGACTCGACATCAAGTACCGACTGTGCGCTCACTGGACGCGCCCTCCCCGCTCCTGTGCGGCCGTTCGTTCCGGAATCGCGACAGTCCAGGCAGAGGCGTTGCGCGAGCTGTCAGTCTGACGGGAGAGGGGTGGAACAGCGTCGAACGATGCCCCTGACACGGTTCGGAAAGAGAATCTGTGCATTGTCAGATGCTTCCGCGTACGCGTTCCGAACCCTCTCGCTGGGACGGCGACACGCCCCTCTCGCGGGGACGGCGACACGCCCCTCTCGCGGGGACGGCAACGCGCCCCTCTCGCGGGGACGGCAACGCGCCCCTCTCGCTGGGACGGCAACGCGCCCCTCTCGCGGGGACGGCGACGCGCCCCTCTCGCGGGGACGGCGACGCGCCCCTCTCGCGGGGACGGCGACGAACACGGAGCACGCGTCGTCCGCGATGGCGGGCTGAAGGGACGAGGCGGACGTGCACCGGACCCCTGTCATCTGCCCCACGACACTCCTGATGCTGCGTGATAGGCTGAGAACATGGACAGCGAAGTCGTTCACTGTTGGAACTGCACGGGCCTCAATCCATCGCTGGGGAGGTTTTGCAAACACTGTGGTCGCGCACTTGCACCAACTTCATCTCAGGTAGAGTCGCTTGACTATCTGCTGTCAGAGATCCCGGGCTGGGCGTGGATTGCCACCGCGCATCGCGATGCGCTGTTGAATGACTATCGGCTGCGTCGCGCACGGGTCGTGCGCGTGCTCGAAGCGAACGCGCTGCAACCCTCCCCGTCCCCGTCCGCCCACGCCGCACATCCCGACAGGACAACCGCATTCCCCGCTCCCTCCCCGTCCCCGTCCGCCCACGCCGCACAACCCGACGGAACAACCGCATTCCCCGCTCCGCCCCCGCAGCCTTCCCAATCGCCAGTCCCCCCGCTGGCGCATCCGTGGGCTTGCTCGCACACCATCACGCAAGAAGCGTGGGACTCCTGGGGCACCGGCAGCGCGGCGGCTCCCCCCTCCCCGACCGACGCGCCCCCCGATTCGGCGGCGCTCGGATTTGCTCGCCACGTCAGCGGCTTCATGGAGGAACGCAACATCCGCTGGATCCACGCCCTGGGTGGACTGCTGCTGTTGGCCGCGGGGGTCGGATTCCTGCGATCGGAGTGGAGTCGCGTCGGCGTTCTTGTTGTGACCGTCGCCCTTCTGGGAGCACCTTTGCTGGCGTTCCTGGGCGCGTTCCGCCTTCGCGCATCGATGCCGATATCGAGCCGCATTCTCTCCGTGCTGGGCGGGCTCCTCATGCCTGCCGGACTGATGGCGCTGCAACGCTGGGGGCTCGTGAAGGTGCCCGCCGATCCGTATCGCTGTGCCGTGCTCCTGTCGACGGCGTGCGTGCTCTATGTCATCGGACGGTGCCTGGTCGAACCCGCGTGCCTGTACCTGTCAGGTGCAGCGGTTGCGGCTGCCGCGCAGTACCTCGCGCTCGTCACCCGGACGCCCGCGGTGCTGGGAATCGCCCTTGAAGCCATGGCATTTCTCCTCGTCAAGGTGCACCCTGCGAAGCCCGCGCCAGACCCGAGCGAGGGGCCCGATGCGACCTCTCCCGAACCGAACGCGCCGACCGACTGGCGAGGGGCGTTCGCGCCACACGCCCGCATCGCGTCGGTTGCCGCCGCATTGCTGGGACTGGTCTCCACGATTCCCGAGCTGCACGACTGGCCCTGGACATGGCAGGCAGCGGTTGACACCACCGGATTCACCGGAATCGCGGTCGTGGCCCTGCTGGCCACCGCTTTCTTCGCCTGGGCAAGCGTGGTGCTCGAAGCACCTTCCTGCGTCTACGGAGCCGGGGCCTCCTTCGTGTATGCGTGGTTTGTGGGCGCTTCGCTGGTCGGACACGGCGTCTCGGTGACCGTCGTCCTGGCGCTCTCCCTGGCGCCATTTGCGCTCACCGCCGTTGCCTTCGTGGTGCGCCCGTTGTCCGCGGTTGCCTTCTTTGAGCCGTTGCTCGACGTCGCGCTCCTGGCCAGCCTGTTGCCGATCAGCATGTCGGGGTGGCTGGCAACGTGGGGAACGCGGTCGTGGTTGTTTGCGATCGTGAGCGCCTTCGATCTCCTCCTCGTTGTCGCACGACGACGACCGTGGATGCTGTACCTGGCCCTGGGTTTCGGCCTGTTGAGCTGGGAACAGGCGTTCGGATTCGACTGGCGACATCTCGGGATTACCCTGCTTCCGGCGTGCGCGTTCCTGGCCATCGGCGCGGCGCTTCTTAAACGAGCAGGACAGTCCGCATACGCCGCGCCGCTCGCACAGGTGGCACTCGGTGTCAGCGCCGCCGCCGTGGGTCTGCAGCCCCTGGACTGGTTCCACGGATCCCACGTCGATGCCGCAGAAACGGTGCTCGTCGCAGCAGTCGGCTACGGTCTGTTCGCTTTCGTGTTTCGCGGATGGCGCATGGGCGGCGGAGAAGTGCCACAGAGCCTCGCACTGACCAGTGCCGTGCTGGCGCCCGTGGGCGTCGACATGCTCGTGCACGCCACCGGACATCTGGCGTGGGCGCTGTGGGCAGGAGGAGGTTTTGCCGTCGCCATGCTCGTCCTGGCGTGGGTCGTGCGCGATGACCCATCGAGCGACCTGCGCTGGAGCCAGGCGCTGACGTGCGGCGCAATGGTGGCCTCGATACCGCTCGGGAGTTCCGCAAACCCCGGCTCGACCACGTCGGCAGCCGTGTGGTGCGTGGGTGTCTGGAGCGCGGCGCTTGCGCTTGCACGGAGTCGAAACCTCGACGGTGAACTGAGCGGACTCGCCAACGGATCGGCCGGATTCGTGCTTGTCACCTCTCTGGTGAAACTGCACGCCCCCGTACAGTGGGCATTTGCAATCGCGTTCGCCGTCTTCGCGGTCATTGCGGAGAGCGAGCGATACGCGGGGGTGGCGATTGCGCTCATCCCAAGCGCGCTGTTCATCCACGTATTCAATGAAACCCTGCCGCTGGAGACCGGCCTGCTGCTGCTGGCGTGCACCGGCCTTGCGGGGGCGCTGCTTGCGGCGCTGCCCGTTGGCGTCTGGAAACGCCCCCTTCTCAACGGGAGTGCCGTCTACGCAAGCGTGGCCGGACTCACGACAATGGCGTTGCTCGGACGCGGCGTGGACCGTGTGTCGGTCACCGCCGCCGTGACCGCCGTAACGTTCATCGTGCTGGCGACCGTCCATCGCAAGCGGCGGGCCTGGCACGGCGCGTACCTCGTCAGCCACCGGCTCG
>JAJXVI010000207.1 GCA_021782195.1 bacterium
TTGAGGAAGTACTGCTGGGCCATTCCTTCGTCGCGGGCTCGCTGCTGCTTGCGTACTGCCTGGACCTTCTCTCGCTCCTTGCGCTTTCGGTCGGCTTCTGCGTGTCGGTCCATCCAGTCCTTGAGCGTGAAGTCACCGCGCACGATCTGAAAAGCGACGGCTTCGGGGATCGAGAATTTCTGGCTGAACTCCAGGGCTTCGTGATGCAGTTTGTCGCGCTGTGACGAGGGCTGAGCCTTCGCGGAAGGCCTTGGGGGAGCGCCGCGGCGTGGAGATGGACCCGACCGAGTCGGGGCGGGATGCCTTCCATACTGCCCCGCAGGCGCGGCCGGCCCGCGCATCGGAGCACCCGTTCCACGGGGACGGTCGTATCCGCCGCCACGCGGGGGACCCATCGGACGCTCCGCCGGGGAACGGTCGTAGTTTCGTGGCGGTCCGGAAGGGCGGTCGTAACCGCGTGGGGGCATCGGGCGGTCATATCCGCCGCCACGTTGCGGTGGCATGGGGGGACGCTCTCCAGGCCCTCGTTCATAACCACGTGGGGGCATCGGGCGATCGTAGCCGTTTCTGGGTGGGCCGCTCGGGCGGTCATAACCGCTTCGTGGGGCGGGCCCGCGGTCATACCCTCTCGGCGGAAGCGGTCGGTCATAACCTCGGGAAGGTCCTGGTCCGCGGTCGTAACTGTTCGGACGGTCGTAACTGTTCGGACGGTCGTAGCCGGGACCTGGACCACGGTCATAGCCACCGCGTCCCGCGGGACCACGGTCTACAGGGGGGCGTTCATATCGCGGCGCATACCGGTCATCTCCTCGGTACGGCTCACGCGGACGGGGAGGCCCGTACCGGTCGTCCGGCGGCGCCGACCCGTGCGGCCCGCGGTCGTAGGATGCGGCACGGTTGAGGGATGGACCGTGCTCGGAACCGGGCCCACGTCCATATCGGTCAGAGGGGCGAACGTCATCCGGGGTACGCCCGGTCCGATCGGGTGGTTGACGCAATATGCGGTGCTCACCCGGAGGGTTCTCTGCGATGTGTCGACGCGGTGCTGGAGGAGCGTCTTCGGCCGGGTCTGCCTTGCGAGGTGGTGTGGCAGACGCATCGGCAGGCCGGGGGTCCTCGTCGTCTCCTTCTCGCCACACGAGACTCTTCTTGCTCATCATGTCCTCCCAGTCCAGGGGGTTTTACTTCGTTTGCGGGTGCAGTAGTTCCTGTACCCGCTCGCGTACCTGAGGTGCGTCAGCGGCGTCCGGTGAGAGCTTGAGATAGGCCTCGAAGTTCTCTGCCGCTCCTGCGCGGTCTCCCGCCATGCTCAGCATGACGGCCATGTTGTAGTGGATTTCGGGCGACGCCGGTGCCAGCGCCAATGCCTTGTCGAAGTGCACTCGTGCCCGCTTGTACTGTGCCAGTAGTTTGTAGGTGAGTCCAAGATTGTTTTCCACCGCGGCGTCGTCGAGTCCGCACCACGTTGCCTTCAGGAGTTCCGCGCAGGCGTGCTCGGCGTCTCCCTCGTCAAGCAGGAGTGTCCCCAGGGCGGCGTGGGCTGAGGCATTGTTGGGCGCAACGGTGACCGCCAGTTCGAGATCCTGGCTGGCGTCGCTGTACTGTCCTGCGTCGCGACGGATTGTGCCACGCAGGACCAGGGCTGGCGCGTTTGCCGCCTCGAACTGCAGTGCGTGCTGGGCCAGTTTGAGCGCTTCCTCGGTTCGGTGCTGACGATAGCGGATGGACCCGAGGTCGACCAGGGCGGCTGGAAGATTGGGATTGATTCGCAGTGCGTCGTCAAACTGTCTTTCGGCACCGGACTCGTCACGCTGGTGTAGCCGCAGCACTCCGAGCGCCACGTGTGCCCCAGCGCAGTTCGGATCGAGACTCAGCGCCCTTTGCAAGGCGCGCGTAGCCTGCGAGGCTCGCCCCATGTCGGCATACGTGAGGCCAAGATCAAGCCAGGCGTCGACAAACCCGGGCCTCTCCTGGCACGCAGTCTGGAAGGCGCGGATGGCATCCTCGAGGAGGCTGTTGCGAGCAAACTGACGCTCCGCCTGCGCTTCCGTGGTCGGTTGGCCGATCGGAAGCGGCGTGGAGGCCTCGGCTCGCAAGGTCATGCCCAGGATGTTCTGGCACGCTGCGTTACCGGGGGCGATGTCGACCGCTCGCTGTGCGGCCTGTCGGGCTTCGCTCGCCCGTTGCTCATCGAGCAGCACGGATGCCAGCGTTCGCTGCGCAAGCGCGTTCTGAGGCGCACCCTTCACGGCCGCGTCTGCAGCCGTCAGGGCATCGGCATCTCGCCCGAGCGTGCGTAGGACCACGGCTTTCAGGAGCAGCGCCTCTGTTCGTCCGGGGTCGAACGACAACACGCGTTCCACAATTGCAAGCGCGGTTTCCGGATCGCTTGCGTGAAGCGCCTGCCAGGCCTGCTTGAGGTTTGTTCGTGGATGCACCGTGGGAGAGACTGCGTCGGAGCGAGGTGGCGGTAAGGGAGGGCCACACCAGCCCGGGCCGGTCGTCTCCAGCATCAAACCCACGATCAGGCTGCTGACGAGGAAGAACCGTGCCCTCATTCTCGACATGCCCGATACCCCTGACTCTCCCTGCAATCTCTCTCGCCCGTTCTTTCTGGTTGGCTGCGCGAAATGTGCCGGGCTGCGGAGCCCGGTTGATTTACACGATTTCCCTGCACTCCCGGCCCGCAGGGCAGCGTTTGCTTCAAATTCCTGACATATTGTGATCTGCGGGGCAACGGGTTGTGCGGCCTGCTGACGTGACGACCACAGGGGGATGCAGCCCGGAAACAGTGAAACGGCCCCAGAACTTAGCAGGCACGAGACAACCTTCTCACGCGATGCATCGTGCTTCGTCTCTCGCAGGACATGTCCCTCTTTTTCAAGATAGCGACCTTGCCTTTAGATTTGTCGGCTTGTAGAAGTCCGGCCGAAAACCCCCTTCTGATGGTTGCGGGTATCCCGCAACCGACAAGATATAGTAGATCGGCCGGCCTTCTAGCCCCCAGATGTTGATCGGCGCGACCTTTTCGGCCGCGCCTCTAGAAGCGCCTTTCGGAGACGGACCACGTCGGTATTTCGTGACGTCCATCTTCGCGCCTTCCGCCTGCTTCGGTTGGGGAGAGGAAACTGACCGTGCCTGCCGAACCTCCCCCAGTCGTGACCCGAAGAAACTCGCGTGCTCTTCTACTGGCCCTCGTTGCGCTGCTTCTCCTCGCCGCTGCGTCTGCTGTAACGGTGGGAGGGCGCTATCTGTATGCGGAACGGCTGTGCTACGATACAAACCGTTGTACCGAGTCGCTTGACAGTCTCTGGGCCGAACTGGAGATGTATTCGAACGATCGGCTCCTCGCCGTCGAGAAACGCACGGGCAAGGTGTCGGTGCGGCGCGCCTTCTATCCGCCGACATTGGATGCCCTTGTTTCGAGCAACCACGAAGCGGCAAGGTACACGCGCTGTCCCGTTTATGGCTGTCGCTACGTGTACATCCCTCTCGATGGAGGACGCTCGTACCTTGTCTACTGTCCGGCCCATCACCGCTTCCACTTTGACCCCACGTCGTTTGCCAACGCCCTGACGCCCAGTCAACGCAACCTTCATCTGTTTGTGAGGGGTGGCCGCGTGTATACGCTCGACGGTGCGCACGATCCGTGGGTCTGGCCGTGGCTTGATGTTTCTCCACGCAAGGTGGACGGAACGCCATCTCCGCTTGACCCCGTGCATCCGACCTACAGTTATCTGCCCACCGACATTCCGGCCAGCGAAATACAGATGCTTCAAACGCAACCGTCTCGCGTTTCTCCTTTCTAGAGACCCGGTCGATGGGGAGCGTGGTCCGGCCCGTCGCGAGGCTACGGGTTGGCGAATCGCTCGAGTCTGTCTGTCTGCAGCTTCGAAGCTGTCACACGAACTGCGTTTACCGGTTCCGATTCTGACTGAGCCGTGCCCCGGGTATCGGTGGGTTCCGCGATTTCTTTCGCATCGGGCGCGGTCTTCGGGCGGACTGCGCGCGTGTCGGGCTGCCGGACCAGGGCCTCCCGAAGAACCTCGTCGAGTCGCTCGACCAGGATGAAGGTAATGTCGGCACGCACTTCCCCAGGCACGTCGCGCAGATCTGACTCGTTGTGTCTGGGAAGAATGACCCTTCGAAGGCCTCCACGATGCGCGGCGAGCACTTTTTCCTTGATGCCGCCGACCGGAAGCACGAGGCCGGTCAGGGTGATTTCCCCGGTCATGGCGGTGTCGTGGCGGGTGGGGATCCGGCTGTAGGCGGAAGCGAGTGCGGTCGCCATGGCGATCCCTGCCGAGGGACCATCCTTGGGAACCGCTCCCGCGGGGACGTGTACGTGCGCGCCGTAGCGGCGAATCCGCCGCGATCGGATTCCCAGGCTGGCTGCCCTCGACAGCACGCAACTCAGTGCGGCCTGCGCGGATTCCTTCATCACGTCACCGAGTTGCCCGGTCAGCAGGAGCCCTTCCCGGGTTGGAAGCAGCAACGCTTCGACGTACAGCACGTCGCCACCGGCTTCGGTCCAAGCAAGACCCGCAGCGACACCTGGGACCTCTTCGGTGCGGGCGTGCTCCGCCTCGAAGCGCTCGGGCCCCAAAAGGTCCGGCAGTTCCGCGGGGGTGGCAGTACTTCGGGTCAGCCCTCCAAGTTCCAGGCGCAGCGCAATCTTGCGTGAGAGGCGCCCGATGGATCGCTCCAACATCCTGACCCCCGCTTCACGGGTGTAACGGGAGATGATGGTGGAGAGGGTATCGTCTGGAATTTGGAGCAGGTCGGAGTTCAGGCCGTTTTCTCGCAGCAGCCTCGGGATCAGGTAGCGATGCGCGATCTGTCGCTTCTCTTCGTGCGTGTAGCCGGAAAGCGTGAGCACTTCCATGCGGTCGAGGAGGGGGCGGGGGATGGCGTCCAGGCTGTTCGCAGTTCCGATGAAGAACACGTGCGAGAGGTCGAACGGAAGGTCGATGTAGTTGTCCCTGAAAGATTCGTTCTGCGCGGGGTCGAGAATCTCCATGAGCGCCGCATACGGGTCGCCGTGGAACCCTTCGCCGAGCTTGTCGACCTCGTCGAGCATGAGAACCGGGTTCTTGACGCCCACCCGGCGAATACACGAGATGATGCGACCAGGCATGGCTCCGATGTAGGTGCGTCGATGTCCGCGGAGTTCCGCCTCGTCGTGAACGCCACCAAGACTGGTGCGTTCGAACTTGCGCCCCATGGCACGCGCGATGGAACGTCCGAGCGACGTCTTGCCCACGCCCGGGGGGCCAACGAAGATCAAGATGGCAGCGCGTGCTTCGGGGTTGAGTTTCATCACGGCCAGATGCTCGAGGATTCTTTCTTTCACCTCCGTGAGCCCGAAGTGGTCTTCGTCGAGTACCTCTCTGGCGTGCTGCAGATCGAGCTGGTCGGTCGTCATTTCGTGCCACGGCAGCTCCAGCACGAGTTCCAGCCATCC
>JAJXVI010000208.1 GCA_021782195.1 bacterium
GCCTCAAGACGCACGCGCTCCGCTTCCTCGGCCTCACGGCGAATCCGCTCCGCCTCCTCAGCCTCGAGACGCACGCGCTCCGCTTCCTCGGCCTCACGGCGTATCCGCTCCGCCTCCTCGGCCTCGAGACGCACGCGCTCCGCCTCCTCGGCCTCCAGACGCAGGCGCTCCGCCTCCTCGACCTCGCGACGCACGCGCTCCGCCTCCTCGGCCTCACGGCGCACGCGCTCCGCCTCCTCGGTCTCAAGGCGCAGACGCTCCGCTTCTTCTGCCTCCTGCGCCTCTCGCCGCAGACGCTCGGCGATCTCTCGGTGGCGCTCTTCCCATGCCGTGATTCCGGACAGGTCACACTCGAGGAGTCGTCGGCGATCCTGCAGGCGAAGTTTTCGAAACTCAAGCACGGGCTCGGCGTCAGAAGCCAAAGAGAGCTCGGACACCTCCCTGAGCTCGACGTCGAGCACGCGGAGTCGCTCCTCTACCCTCTCGCGCTCGCGGGAAAGCAGTTGCTCGTCGGGAAGCGGTCCGGTTGAGTACCCCGATTGTTCCGAAACGTCAGCCTGAGCACCCCCGTGGCGCTCACATCGCCGCGCAAGCAGAAGGCCTCTGATACCCTCCGGCGCAACGCGAAGCATCTCCTGCGCTTTCTCGCGCGCTTCGTTCGCAAAGCCGGCAGCAAGCCACGCTTCGCCAAGGTCGGCCTGACAGTCTTCATCGCCCGGCACGAGCGACGCAAGATGCTGCAGGCTTCGAATCGCATCCAGCATCTGCCCGGCGAGAAGCGCGGCGGTGGCGTGTTGCGTGAGCAACTCGGGAACGTCAGGATTTTCCCCCACTCGTCGCCGCAGCTCCTCAAGCGTGGCCTCGAGCGAGGTAGGAGAGATTTCACCAATCATGCTACTCACCTGTCGCCTCGATGTTCTTCTTGTTCTTCCTGATTTCGAGTCGGATGCGTCCGAGGTTGGCTCCAGGATCCGCGACGATCACGAGGGTACGATCCGCAATGGCTTCGAACGTGATGTTGAAGTTGTCATAGACAATGTATGACTGGCTCACCACTTCGAGCCCAAGCTCGTCGGCCGTGCGAGCCCCGAGCCCGGAGCACGCCGCGACCAGCGCAGCAACGCGCGTTGAGTCGAGCTCTCGCTCCTCGTGGCTCTCGTGAAGCACTCCGTCGGAACCCACGAGCAGCGCAGCGCGGACTCCGTCCAGCTTACAGAAGTTCTCCAGGATCTTCTTCAATTCCGACATCTCATTCTCTTCGGATCGATCGCACGCAGTCAGACAAGAGAAAGCTGCGTGAGTCCCGCTACCCTACATGATGGGCTGCACAGACAGTGCATCACTGTCTCTTAGCCCCATCCTCTTCATCAACTTGCTGGGAATAGCCACATACCCGCCCAGCTTCTTGGAAGCCTGACACTTCACCGAGTACACCGTACCGTCGGCCAGCTCGATCTCAACCCCGAAAGGTTCGGTCGCACGCACGCCCCATTCACGCACGATGTAGTCGTCTACCCCCACCATGTCGTCCTTGACAAACCACCCGCTCTGGGTACGAGCAAGCAGAACCTTCACCCGCTCGAGGCGCTCCTCGACCTCGCGGCGCTTGCGCTCGATCTCGTAGCCCTTCTCGGCAAATACGTTGACCTGGGCACCATTCTTCCCGATATATTCCAAGAAGCGACCCACGTCTTCCAGACCACAGAGAATCGATCCATACGCGTGGGCAAAATTGTCATACACGGTCTTGCCGCGGTCGACAATGAGATAATGGGAGCCGTCGCGCGTGTTCACCTGCACGATTCCGCTGTGTTCATCAGACTCGAGCTGATCGCGAATCTTCTTGAATTCCTTCTTTCGCACCTCAACGTTGCGATACATGGGCTGGAAGGCAAACGCGAGCGACATCACGCCCACCATTGCAGCAGGCAGGATGTACACGCTCACCGGCACGTCGCTCTTGATGCGATTGAGGATGCGCGGGCGGGTCATGACGCGGTCGTGACCGTCGTCGTGCTCGATGGCACGCAAGAACTGTCCGTGGCTGAAAAAGAGCAGGTCCTCCGTCGCGCCACTGTCAATCTTGATGTAACCAGTGAACCCCTGCTGTTCCAGATTGGTGTACAGGGTATTGATGTCAGAGTACGCCAGGCTGATTTTCTCGAACAGAACGTTCCCACGCGGGATCAGCAAGTCTGTGTCACCTCATGAGTTCTTCTACGACGGGGAATCCTCGGGATGTCTCTTGTCGCGCAGATCCCTTGGGAAGTCGAGTTTTCTTGGACTCGTTTCCGACTTCCTGGCATCCGCGGGGTTCTCCTTCTGCGACTCCCCCTCGAGGGAAGGTTCATCGGAGGACCCTCGGTTGCCGAGATCGAGCCTGCGAACGTTTGACAGTCGAGTCACCCTTCGCGGGATTGGGCCAGACTCGGAAGAGTCTGCGGGTGAACGCGCTGGAGCCTCCGAAAGGCCAAACGGCGGCGGCGGATGATTCGGAAGCAGCGTAGACGGCGGAGTGGGAGAAAGCAGGGCGGGGGGACGTGTCTCCATCGCTGCTGTCGGAGGGGACAGCGCCGTAGGCGGCGGAGGAGCCGGGTCCGCCATGCGGCGGACAGGCTGAAGAGGCAACGACGCCGGCGCACCGCCGACCGCACGCGGGGGTATCCCCGCAGGAGACAGACGCGTGGAGAAATCCTCCTCCGCCGCAGCGCGAACATCGGGCGTCCCCGAAAGTTTCAGGCCGCGCCCTCGACGACGCTCGCTGGGAGCCGTCGGTAAGTCGGGAAGCGTCCGCGCGCTCGCATCCGTCCCATCTCGGCGTTGCTCTGGGGCGATGCACCCGCGGACGATCGCGGCGCGGAGCAGGTCGATTCCACGCCCCCAGGAAGCTCGCGTCACGCCAGGCGGACAGGCCACTCGCTGCGCGGACGCAACGCGGACAACCGTCGGCTCGGAGGGGGGGACCGACTCCTCGCGGCGCTTCACGGGCGGTGGCGCAGAAGGCTCGGGAACAGGAGGCTCGGGCGCAGGGGCGGCAGCGGGCACCGGCGGCACGATCTCGTCGCTCGAACTGTCCACGCGACGGAAGGTAGACACGGACGAGGCAACTCGACGTGGGCGCTCCACCCCTTCCGTCGTTCTGCGCAAGATGTCCGCCCACGAGCCCTCCGCTTCCGGCCCGGGTTCCGCAGGAACGGGAACCGGAGAACGAGGGGGCGTCGGAGGAGGTGCGGCGGGAACGGGCCGGTTGGAGTCGGACGAGTCAATACGAACCAGCCGGCGAGCACCGCGAGAGGAGGCTGCATCGCCGTCCTCGGGAGTTTGCAGCGCAAGCTGGGCCGGCGTAGGGGACGATTCCCTGGGGGACGCGACCTGCTGCGCAGCAGGCGGCGCAGACGGGCGAGGCGGCGCGGGTGGGGCAGTGGGTGTCGACGCGCGCGGCGAAACGGGAAGCTCGGTCTCGGGCGGCAGCGGGGACGGGCCTGACGGCGTTGACGCTGACGCCGAACCGCGACGCGTAGAGGAGCGAGAACGCCCGGCGTCCTCATCGCCAGCGCCGGTGGACCGCGCGCGTGCAGAGGTCAATGTATCCGACCGCGTACCCGATCCCTGGCGACGTCGCTGCATCTGGAAGATCCCCTCCCATGCCAGCAAGGCAACGAAGATCGCTATCTGAACGCACAGGATCGTCCAGAGTCTCGCGTCGTTCGCAACCAACCAGGTCTTGAAAGTATCTGGCTGGGGCACGACCGGCGGTGCTGACGCTGAACAAACCCTTGATGTCGCCAGCAGCAGACCTCCCACGAGCATTGGAAGGCGGCGCGCACGCATGGTCAATCCTCTTTTGCCAGACTGAAGTCAGGGGGAGGGCCTTCGAGAAAAAAGTCGCCATCGTCCTCAAAGGTCGACCCGGAGTCCGAAGTCTCGGGCGGCGCCGATTCAGGCTCGGCGAACTCCTCCACGCCGACCGAGGAAGGAGAATGGACTGCGTCATCGGCGGTGGGCTCAGTCGAGGTGCCCGGCGCCGACTCGAACGCCTCTTGCTCGGTAACGACGGGAGAGATCGACGGCTCGGAAGGCGTGAGCGTGACTTCGTTCGGGGAAGTCATGTTTTCCGGAGGAGACGCAAAACCGAGATTCGGGGCGTCGCCGGGAGCGGGGGCTGGATCAGCCACGACGGGAGACGGCGGGGCGGGGGATGGTGCGGCGACTTCGCGCCGACCGGCGGACGTACGTCGCATCGACCCCGCGCGCGCACGAGCGGTCTCGGAGCGTGCCGCGCTGGCGCGCCGACGGTCCAGCTCGGCGGGGTCCGGGATACGCTCCGTCACTCCAGAAGCAAGCAGGCCGGTCAACTCTTCGATGCGCTCCGCCACGTCGCGATACCGCAGGCGCACGGCTGCGCACTCATTGAACATCGAGAGGGCCTCGGAAAGGCGACCGCTCTGATCGTATACCGTTGCGAGGTTGTAGCGAGACTCCAGCAACTCTTCCTCGTCATAGTCTTCGAGCGCGAGCAAGCGGGTGAACTGGTGAATGGCCAGGTCGGTGTAGCCGACGCGCTGGAACAGGAAGGCCATCCGATTGAGGGCATCAAGACGACACGTGGGATCGCTCGCCAGCACACGGTACTCCTGCAGGCACTCCTCGTAGAGGGCAAGCGCCTCGAAGAACTCGCCGGACAGAAAACGGTCCGCGCTCCCCCGCAACTTTCGGAACTCGTCGACGACACGGCCGAGCTGGCCCGCGAGCAACAGCGGTCTGGCCGTGACCGCCGCATTCGAAACATCGCCGCGCATTCCCATGATCACGGCGAGACGACCTCGTGCAGCAAGCGCCGAAGGCTCGCGGGCACAGATGTCTTCGAACAGGGATTCCGCAGCGTCGAAGTGACCGCACTCGTAGAGGAGGTCTGCCATGTTCTCCACGTCAGCCCCGGAGTCCGGACGCACCTCTCGCAGCGTCGCGTACATGGCAAGCGCACCGGTAAGATCGTTGCTTGCGAGCCGCATCTTGATTCGCACGAACTGCGTGCTGGCCGCTTCCTCGAGCTCCTCGCCCTGCACGAAAAGGCCGAACACGTCGCCGAACACGCGCCCGGCGAGGTCAAGATCCTCGGCGTCCTGCGCACGAACGGCCAGGTTGATCAAACGATTGACCGCCGACTCGCGATCGCCACTGCTCAGAAGCAGCGCTTTCAGGAACGCCTGTGCGCAGGAAGATTCGCGCACGCTTCCGTCCCGCGACAGTACGCCGACAAGAAGCTCGAAAGCGCGAATCCCCTCTTCGACGTGTCCCTCTGACGCATACAGGGCGGCAAGGGTGGGAAACACCGCCTCCGCTCTCTCGGCGTTGCCGGCGCGCAGCAAACCCTCCGTGATCTCCTGATAGGCGCCAAGCGCTTCGACATTCTGACCCTCCTGGGCGTACAGGCGCGCGGCACGCTCCCGAGCCTCCCAG
>JAJXVI010000209.1 GCA_021782195.1 bacterium
GGCGCAGGTTCAGGACCACGCCGACAACAAGGCGAGGATCCTACCGTTCACTAACAAGCTCAGCACCGACCAGTGGGCAGAGTCTCTGTCCCCCGAGTTCGGTCGGGTGACCGTGAGCGAGCCCGTGTCACTGACGTGCGGTCCATCGTAATAGCGTCGGGTGCACAGACTCCCGTATGGTCCACGGGGCGGGGCGTGCCAGGCCATGCCGTCAGCCTGCACGACAAACCTTGCGTCGGGCACGGGAATGCGAGCGCCGTCCTCCAGGGCGCGCAGGGCGGCCAACTTCCAGTCGCTTCCCCAGTCGGTCCAGCCGGGCGGCACAATCTCGACCGCCACGAGCGTGCCGCGCGCGCCAAAGTCCACAAATGGCACGACGATTGCGACGGGGCCGACAGGTTGCAGCAGCGACAGGGCGTGGCGGAGGGGAGCGGTCAGCGCAGCCACCGGCAGGTTGATGCGATAGGCCCACTGCCCCCGACACTCCCAGGCCGGCGCCAGCATCATCTCATCGTCCTCGCGCTGGTGAAAGGCCCGTACCCGGTCGATGGCACTGTCGGTTTCGTACGGGTCAAAGGGGTCGAAACCGGCGGGAATGGCGACTTCAGTGTGCGTTTCCTCAAGTTGCAGACGCGTCAAGAGCAGCGTGGCACAGGCGGCCTGCGGTGGCAGCGCACCGAACAGCAGATCGCACACCTGTTGTTCGGCTGGAGACGTCGTCACATCGCACAGCGGCAGCGGATCGTAAAATGCCGGCGCCTCGCCAGTCACGTCAAAAGGAATCAATCGAGCACCGGTCACCGAGCATGCCCACGGCGCCTGCTCGATACGTACGCGCGCGCGCGTGCACCAGGAGTCCACGGCCAGAGACTCCAGGGCGATGACGATCCCCAGGTCGGATGCTGACTGGTTGAGCGAAAGCAGGCTCACGGGACACCGCCTTCCCAGGTCTTGATACGGTCAACTGAACTGTTCGAAGCCTCGGAAAAGAGTCAGAATGCCAATCAGAAGCAGAAACACGACGAGAAAACCGATGACGACGACGATGGTCACGGCGCCAATCGTGAAGATCTGCGACGAACGGGTCATCTCTGAACGCATGATGCGGCGATTGATGATCATGCTCGTAAATCCGAGCAGCACCCCCATGAAGAGATTGATGGACATGGTCAGAAAGCCCATCAACTGAAGCCCGGAGGTGGTAGAGATTCGCGGCATCTCGATCAGGCCGACCACGGACATGCTGACTGCGATGAGAAACGAGAGCGCAGCCCCGACCGACTGGCGAAATGTGAATGGCGGCGCTGCGCGCAGGGTGCGCCCTTCGATTGTCACCTTGGGAACCGGGTCAAGCAGTACGCCTTCCAGCGATGCAATGAGGGCGGTACCGTCGTCTCGTGTCAGCACAAACTGGCTGGTGTCGTGTCCGGGCGGGGCGGGATTCCCGTCGATGAGCAGCTGGGCACGGGAGAAAAATCCACCCGTCTCAACACTTACGCGTCGGCTGATGCCAAACTCCTGAAGATGCAACAGGTATTCCATGGGGTAGCATCTATCGCCGAATGACACCGCGAGTCCTCCCCGATCGACAAAAGACAGTCGGGAGGGACTCCAATGTTGCGATCAACGGCGAACAGGACGCGATCCGGAGATAGTCACAATCCACGAGGCGGCAAGATACGAGAGCGGATACGAGAGGGAGAGCCAGATCATGGCCTGGCGGTTCCACTGCCAGCCGAGCAGGATCGCAAGCATCAGAACGATGTAGACCGCACCACCCGTCAGCATAAGCGCGCTGAACGGACCACCCTGCGACGGATAGAGATACTTCGTGGGCACAAAGGTCAAGGTGGCGAAAAGAATTATCAGTGCGAGTGCTGGCCACGGGCCAATTTGGAGTTCCACAAGATAGAAGGCGACCACGTTCCAGTATGACGGAAAGCCCAGAAAGTAGCCGTCACCTGTCTTTGCCTCCGACTGACAGAAACCGTACGCACTGGCCAGGAGGGGAAACAGCAACCAACCCTCGTAGCCGGCTGGCAGCACGTGTGCACGCCAGAGAAGAAGCAGCGGAAGGGAAGTGTAGGTTTGAAAGTCGACGATGTCGTCAAGTTTGCGCCCGTCGAAGCCAGGAAGCACTTCTTTGACCCCCACGCGGCGGGCAAGAAAGCCGTCCGTACCGTCAATAAAGCAGGCCGCAAGCATCCAGAGAAACGCGTGCGTCAGGTCTAAACGGCCACCCACCGCGATGAGGATCGCCATCCTTGCGGCACAGGCAAGCCCCAGCGCCGTGTAGAGATGCACGCCCCAGGCGGCGATGCGACGGGACGGCCCGAAGGCTGGTGTGGGGGCAGGGGAACCGTCGGGGGTGCCGTCGGGGCTTGCGTTCATGATCCTGGCTGGGCTCACGTGCACGAAGACGGCGAGGAAAGCGTCGTGCGCCGAATCTCCATCCACAGGTCCTGAGACGTTCCCGGGGGAACGCACAACAGATCACGTTGAGAATTCAGCGCGTCGGCCCTTGCCGTCCAGCCCTCGAGACAGACGAAAGATCGGTCGCGAAGCGTCCAGAAAACGAAGTAGCGAAATTGCTCGCTGCATTCAATCTCGGTCCGCCAGCCCGCCGCCTCGAATGCAGCACGCGGTTCCCGCATGTCGGTGAATGTCAGGTCGACGGAATCGGCATCGAAGTCGAAACCGTCGAATGCACGGGATTCACCGTAGGGGTTCTCGGCGGCAAGCGTGGCGGGCAGTTCAAAGCGGGCAGCGCGTTTGTCAGCAATCGCGAAATATGGATGAAAACCGAGGCTGTACGGCATGGGCTCCGTGGAGTGATTTTCGACCGATACCGTGATGCGAAGCGCCGTACTCGGCACCGCGAGGTCAGGCGCGTCAACGCGCAAAGCATACGTACAGCGCACGACAAAATCAAACGGATACATGGCCTGGGTTGCGTCGTCTCGACAGAGCATCAGGGTGATCTCGGACGCAGTACGGGAAAACACTTCCCACGGAAGGTTTCGCGCAAAACCGTGCTGGGGCAGGGCAACCTCGTGTGCACGAAGCGTCGTACGACCGTCACGCAACGGACCGCAGGCAGGAAACAATACAGGTATCCCTCCGCGCACGCTACCCCTGCCCCCAAGCGTCGGTCGATCCAGGTAGAGCACCGGCACACCGGCCACAGTATACGCGGTCACCATGCCGCCTCGTTCCGGTGCCACGGTGAAGCCGTCGAGAGTCGAGCCGAGCGTAACCTCGGAGATGTCAGGCGACTGCGTGGGAGACCCGTCCGGCAGCATCGAGCCAGTCATCGAGTGTCCCTCCCCGTCAACGAACCCGGCGGTTCCTGTCCAACACGAGCCTTCGACGGAGCAAGCGAGGCATCCTCACGCCCGGCACATGCCAGGCCGAGCGTGCGGCACAGAAGCCCCAGTTCGTCCTGTTCGAAAGGCGTCAGGACGCCAAGATGCGTGACGATGGCTTCCACGTGCAGCGGAAATATCTCCTGAATGAGGTCGGCGCCAGCGGGGGTCAAGTGCACCGATATATAGCGTCGGTCTGTGGCACTCCTGTGACGCAGCACCAGAGAGCGCTTCTCAAGGTTGTCGACCACCATCGTCACGTTGCCACCGCTGGTGAGAAGCTTTCTACCCAATTCCCTCTGGCAGAGAGGACCGCGATGATAGAGGACCTCCAGGAGGCCGAACTGACTGGGAGTGAGGCCGTGCTGCTTCATCAACCCGCTCAGTCGGGCGGTCATGGAGTTGGCCGCACGCATCAGTTTTATGTATGTGTCCAGGGCACGTTTCTCTTCAGCCGTGCCGCAATAAGCGGTGCCCATGCTTGCTCTCCTCGGACAGAGGGCTTCGCCCTGCACCACCACCAGGCCTGCAGAACGACTCGAAGGGTAAGTCGCGGCGGGTGCGAGAGAAAAACAGGACTGCCGGGGACACTGCATGAGCGCCCCCGGCAGCACGATGTAACAGGCTTGAGCCAGGTCAGTTGAAGAGGGCGGCGATGTCGCTGGCGTAGGGGTTCCCTGACGCCTGAACTTCCTGAACCAGACCGGCTGAGCCCGGCAGACTTCGAATGTAGTCCTTGTGATACTGGAAGAATTGCCGGGTAGTGAACGTCTCCCAGGCGTTGTGACTCTGGGTCATGAAGGCAATCACGCTCTGCACCGTAGCTTCGTCGGTCTCGTCGCACAGCGCCAGTGAAAGCACTGCCTGCCGACGAAGCACCACGTTCTTCTGACTGGTCAAAAGACCGGCAAGAAACTGGCGGATATGCTCGGATGCGTCGTCTGGGAGAACCTTCTCGTCTGGAATCGAGCCGATCACTCCAAGCATGGCAAGTGCCTGCAGCTTCGGAATCTCATTGAAATTCTTGATCAGGGCGTGACTGACCGCGACCATTTCAGAGTCAGCAATGTTCAATGCCCCGAAAATCGCAGTGCGGTGGGCGTCAGTCAATGGTGCCCACAGAACGCCATCGATCCCCACCATGTCGATCCCCTTCGCGTCTTTGATGAAGACGACCGAACTGTGATCAGCATTGTAGATTTTCAGGATGCCGGCCTGATTGCCCACCACAATCCGTTTGAGATCGTTCGAGGTGAAACTGGCACCCAGTTGCACCACCTTTGGCGCCGGGGGATGGGGAGGAAGTTTATGGTGAGCCACCAGAGCGTGCTTGCTCTTCGGCTTCTTCCAGTACTTGTGGTACACGGCTTTGTGGTAGACCGGCTTGTGCTTCGGCTTGACCGCCAGGGCAGCACCGCTGGCTGCGAGCCCGAACAGCACGACTGCGAGCAACAGGGCAGCTGGATATCGCCTCATCCGAGCCTCATACGGTTGCATGTTCGCGCAATCAACGGGAATCGTCACCAGACCAGGTTCTTCACCCCCTTCGCGACTCGCGCCCCCACCACAAATGTTGTCTGACAGCCACGTTACCTTACCGGCCACAAGAGCCACACTCCTCTCGAAAAGGCGCGCCACTCGGGTCACGCCCCTGCTATCACGTTTCAATTCCTGCATTGCCCAGAAGTTTCGCCGACCAGACATGAAAAACCAGGGGTCCTGGGCAAGTCAACTCCGGAACCAGGCAGTTGATCCCGTCGGTTGAAGTCTCGTCGGACACCGTTGTGTATTTCTCGGTAGACGCCTGGGGATCGGGGGTACACTTCGAACCAGTCGTGGCTTTTCCTCTTCCTCGACAGAAGGAAATTCAAGCACGCGAGGACGTGAGAACGCGTAGGAAAGAACGGTTGGCGACCCGGTAGTCAGACGAGAACCGGTGGCAACTCATGATAGCGTATCATTCCTTCTGTAAAATCGGTTTAGCCCCAGTCAGGAGTTTTGCCGGATGGTCGACAAAAGGGGAGCTTCACGGTAGTCTGGCCCGTGTTCGGGGGTTTGATCAGGCTCAGCAAACCTCGGTCG
>JAJXVI010000210.1 GCA_021782195.1 bacterium
TGCGGGGTGGTGGCTTACGCTGACGCGCGTGCGGGGTGGTGGCTTACGCTGACGCGCGTGCGGGGTGGTGGCTTACGATGGCGTGCCCTGACCGCGTGCGAGCGCTTCCATCAGGTCGACCACCCGTTCGAGTTCATCGGTTACGCCGAGAGGGCCGCCGCCGGCCCGGAATGCTGCGATGACGCTCCGGTAATACCAGATCTGGTCGCCCGGCCCGGCATTGAATCGTTTCCACACATCGCTGCCTTCGTGGCGCAGGTCAGCAAGGGTGGTTCGCGCGTTGTGGAGCTTGTCGCAGCACGCAACAAGCCGTACGTCTGCCGGGGCGTTGGGAAGGCGTGCGAGGGTTCGTTCCTTGCGTTCTCGCCACGGCGGTTTGGGGGTCTCGTGGCTGTCGCTGCAACCCATTACGATGCGTCGCACCTCGTCGCCGAAGAGGCGGCCTATCTCCTGTGCCGTGGCCATTCCGCCCTGGTCTTCGACGGCGTCGTGCAGGAGGGCTGCAATTGCCGCGTCCTCGCTGCCGTGGTTTTCCAGTACCAGGGCACACACTGCCAGCAGGTGGCTGATGTACGGGATGTTGCTGCCCTTGCGCGTCTGAGTTCCGTGGAGGCGGTAGGCATAGCCGAGTGCGAGCTCGAATCTTGGTGAATGGCTGCCGTGCATGATGGGACTCTTCGATTGCAACCCGTGCGAACCTTTCTGGGATGCGAGCCGTGCTGACTGTGGACCCCGACGCCTGGGGGTACGTGACCGCAGAGGAGATGGAACGAGAGGTTGTTCACTGGGTGACAGACCCTTGCGGGTATTTTGCCTACACGGCGGATGGCGCGGGGCTGGCCATCGTTCGTTCGCTGAGCATCCAGCTTGCGATTGAAGACCCGCTCGACTACCATACCTGGCTGTGGCTTGAGACCGTGCAGGGTTTCTTCCTGGCTCGTCAGCGTTTTGTCGAGTTTGCACCTGGGGGTTGGTGGCTGGTGCGTCGTTTCGAGCCCGGCGCGAGCGAACATTTCTTTCACGAGTTCGGGGAACGCCTGCCGGACTGGCTCGTTGCCGCAACCCTGGCCTGACGCATCGGCCATGTGAGGACGCGTCGGCGGGTGAACCCAAAGCCAACGAGAACCACAAACCCGAGATGCCGAGCCGAACGGGTCAGCCTGCGCCCAAACCCGTGATGTCGGCGTGTCCGGTGAGTCGCGCGACGCGATCACGGGCGTCCTGGTGCACCGAAGGACGACAGGGAAGGGTAAGGCACTGCTGATAGGCACGGAGGGCCCGTGCTCCATCGCCCATGGATTCAAAGCACAGTCCCAGGCTGTGGAGCGGTTCACCATTGTGGGGGTTGATTTCAACCGCTCGGATCAGCGATTGCGCCGCAGCGACCAGATCGCGCCCCATCGCAAGCGCAAGGCCCGCAATGTGGTGCAGTTCGGGGTCGTACATGTGGTGCGACAGGCCTTCATTGGCGACGGCGAGTGCTTCCTCGTGCTTTTCCTGTTCGAGAAGGATGTATCCGAGCAAGCGATAGGTGGACGCTTCCTGGGCGAACCGCTGGGCCTTTCGAAGGCTGGTGATTGCCGCCTCGAGGTACTTTTCGCGGTAGAGCGCGATGCCATTCTGCAGGTAGAACTCGTGACGAAAGGTGGGTGCCTCTCCCGATGCGTGGACCGCGCTGCGCAGCATGTCCAGTCCCCACTCCGTGCGTCCGGTTTCGATAAGCGCCAACCCGTACGCAAGCAGGACCTGGGGCTCAGTTGGCGCGACGCGCGCGGCCTCCTGGAGAATCTCCACCGCCCTTTGCCTGTTTCCAAGTCGGCGCTCGCAAAGCCCTTCGTAGAGGATGACTTCCGGGTGCACGCCGCGTGGAGTTTGCAGTCGAGTCAGCGCCAGCAGTTTCTTGCAGTTTTCGAGTTCACCGCGACGAAAGCAGGCAATGGCGTCAATCAGGTTTCTTGGACGGTTGTCGGGAGGTTGTGGTGCGGCCATTTACGTAGCCTGCCGAGATTTGATGCGTGCAGGGGGCGTACAGACGGGGATCACCGCGATTCCTCCCGGGCCTGGGTGTGGAGCGTGGGGTCTTCTTCGCAGTCGGTCACGGTTTCGTCGTCGACGCACGTCTTCCGTGCGCGACGCAGGAGGTTCTCCCAGGTGCGAGCCAGTGTTCCGGCGTGATTGAGCCAGAGCACGTTCTCGTCATTATGTTCCATTCCGTTTGCACTCAGATTGGCGCTCCCGGTCACGATGTTGCAACCGTCCGCCACGAGAAGCTTGTGGTGGATCTTGACGTCCTGCGAAAAGGGGAGGCCGAATCGCGTGCACAGGTCAGGTCCGGGGCGGGCGGCCCCGAAATGGAGGATGCAACCGGCACGGGTCAGGGCCGCTACCGCGCGCCGTCCGGCAGGTCCCCTTGCCAGTCGACCGTCAAGCACGATGTCCACCGGAATCCCCTCCCGGGCACGCTGCGCAAGACTCGCCACTATCGCGTGGTGGGTCAGGGAGAAGGCGGCGACTTCGATGCGGGAATGAGCGTGTTGCACGGCTTCCAGGAAGGGACGTAGCCGGTCGGCGCCGGGCTTGAAGGCGACGCCGACCAGGACCCCGTCAATCTTGATGGCGCGATGAGAAGATGCGTCCGGTAGCCGATTCCACAGGTTCTCGAATTCTTCCTCGTAGTCCGCTGCAATCTCACGGTTGAACAACAGGATCGCCTCGTCGTAGAGCAGGTGGCAGCCTGTCCAGGAAAGGTTCACGGAGCCGGTCCACACGACCTGGCGGTCAATGACGAGAAACTTGTTGTGCATTAGCGCGGGGCGGTTGTCTCCGCGAATCGCCACCGCGGATCCGAGAAGAGAAAGGCAGTTGCGTTCGGCGGGCGACTTCTCGTTGTCGCTTTCCACGAAAAGTCGCACGTGCACGCCGCGGTCAGCGGCCTGCCGCAGTGCGACGGCGATTGACGGGAGCGATAGTTCATACAGCGCCGCGTCAATTCGAAGCCGCGCGTGATCGATGAGACTCACCGTGCGCGGCGCAACACCTTTGGTGTCGTCCACCGCGTCCGGTGCGCCGAGCACGGCGAGGTGCGCGAGATGGGCCCGGTGTGGCGGCACGTGCGACGGCGCCAGGTGATGGAGGAAGAGCAGGGCGAGGCCCGCGAGGAGGAGCGAAAATCGGTGGTGCGGGCGGTTTTCGCCCGCTGCCGAGGAAGGGGGAACGGCTTTGAGCCTGCAAGGCGGCAGGGGAGACGCAGCGGTTGCGGCGTGCGTTCCTGCGCGCAACGGCGTGTGCGACTCCCTGACAGCGTGCGTGGCATTCGCAGGGAGCGACGGAACGTCGTTCGGATCGCACGGGTCGCTCATGGCTCGGATTATAGGAGGGGGACTCAGGCCTGTCAACGATCTCGACCGTACACTGCGGGAGGCGTCTTGCCGGGGACGTTCCCCGCAACCTGCGCGCGGGCGGGGACGGGGACGGGCCGGCCCGCGACGCGCGCGGGTCTTCGCCGCGCCAGCGCCCGCAGCACGGCGCGACAGGCGACCGCGTAGAAAGGCGCGTGCACGCATTCGGTGCAAAGGAAGTGTAGGGCCAGCGTGTTGAACGCCGCTGTCGACGCGGCGTGCAAGGTGGTGGCTGTGAGGAACCACGGGAGGATCAACCCTTTGGTGAGTCCCTGGCTGACGAGGATGGCTACCAGCAGCTTCCACAGGGGCGGAACCTCGGTGCGCGCGTCGCCTGCGGTGTGGTTCACCTTTCGATCGAGACCTTGGAGCAGTTGCAGCAAGAGCGCTGGCAGGGCCGCGGTCAGAGCTGCGGTCAGGGTGAATACCGGGTTGAAGGCTCCCGTCGGGAGCAGGTAAGCGCCGACTACGTCTGAAATCGCTCCGACACACGCTCCGGCCGATGGTCCAAGGAGCAGTCCGCTCAAAATGAGCGGGCACCCTCCGAGGTTGAGACCGATGAGGTGAGGGGTCAGATAGCGCCTGATCAGGACTGCCAGTGCCGAGAGGATTGCAATGCGGACCACCGCGAGGGTACGTTGACGCCCGTGTGGGGACCCGTCAGTTTGCATGCCGAAAATTGTACGACTCGCCTTCCACGCCTGTCAAGACCGCGTTCCTTCAAGATGGCGGCGACGGGTCTCGCGATGGGCAACGGGCCGTGGTCGGCGCGCGGGTTCGTGCAGGCCTCGCGACCGTCAGACGAGAATTTGTCTCCGCATGAGTGTTCAAACATCCGCCAGTGGTGCCCACACGCAAGTAGACGAGATATTGCGTGTACGGATCAAGTTCTCCAAGCAGGGAGGGGAGCGATTCCTCTCTCATCTTGATCTGCTGACCTGCGTGGAAAGAGCGATTCGGCGCAGCGGCGTCCCGGTTGCTTTCACCGAAGGGTTCCACGCACGCATTCGCATCGGCTTTGGACCGGCGCTTGCCCTGGGTCACGCGTCGACGTGCGAGTGGATGGATCTCGACCTCGCGGCGCCGGTCGCGTCGACGGAGATTCAGGAACGCCTGAATCGCGCTCTTCCCGGGGGGTTGCGGGTGTCCAGCGTGCGTTTCATCCCCTCTTCACTTCCTTCCTTGCAGGCGGAAATCCGTCGTGCCACCTATCGGGTGACCGTTTGCTCGCGTGACCCAGAAGGGGGCACGTCAGGCGAAGGTACGTCTGCCGACACGACGACCGAGGCGAGACCGTCCTGGATAGAAGGGCTGGCCTCTCGGATTGAAGCTTTCCTGCGCCAACAGGAGATTCCGCTGCTGAAGAAAAATAGAACGGTTAACCTGCGTGCGTATGTGGATGACGTGCGCATTACCGGTGCACCAGAACGGAATCAGGGAAACGGGTGTGCGACCCTCGAGCTTGTGCTGCGCACGGGCCCCGACGGAAGTGTGAGGCCAGAAGAGGTTCTGGGTGCTCTCGGTCCGGGCGACGAAGTCCGGGTCGCTTCTGTCGAGCGTACAGGTCTGTTGGCCTGGCGCAACGGTGAGTGGGAGGAACCGTGACACTTCCGGGCTGGCGCCGTGCCGACCGGGAGTCGGGCCGACAGCGCTTCCGACGTCGTTACGGTTCGCCTGCACGCTGCTGACTGCACGGCCGGAGACCCGTGGTCCTCGACGGAAGGTGCCACAGTCGCTCCCCCGACCCTACAAGTTGATCGACGCGACTTTTTCGGTCGCGCTTCTTTCTAGAGGATTGCCCGAGACAATGTGTGACCCGACCCGCCTGGACACTGTTTGATGATACCCGCCTACTTTTTTTTTATTGCGGATATCCTCCTCCTGGCATTCGGCGTCCACCTGTATTTGCGAGCGCGGGTTCGTATGCGAATTGCCGACTCGACTCTGCAGGTTGTGCAGGAAGAGGCGCGTCAGGCACAGGAAGTGCGCTCCACACTGGGTCGTCTGAAAGAAGCGAATCAACACCTGGAGGAGAGCACG
>JAJXVI010000211.1 GCA_021782195.1 bacterium
TGTGGCTACGCTCTCCCAGGTTTCACCGAGGCCGACGGCCTGCGGGAACTGCGTTGTCGGGATGAAGAACAGGTTGCCGCCCCAGTGCGCGGGGCCTCCGAGGGCGACGCCGTGGAGGCCTTCGACGTGGCCGCTGCCTTTGACGCCGAGGCGCGGGATGTTGGGGATGGTGCCGAGACACAGGATCTTCTCTTCGAGCGTCATGAGGCTGAGGAGATTTGTGATGCGCTCTTCGGCGGGGAGGGAGGGGTTTTGGAAGGGATAGGTGGGTTGCGCGGCGGCGGCCACGCCGAAGAGGACGAAAGTAGTGACAAAGATATACAGCGCAGACCTGGGTAGTAACATCGAAGAGAAGTATACCGGACTGCGCCGACAACCGCTTTCCTGCAACGGAACGGGTGTTGGTTGCGTCAGGATGGGTTACGATTCTGAGGGTGGGGTGAAGCGTGAGGACAGGGGTGTTGCTGTGCCTGGCCGCGGGGTTGGCATCGGGTCAGACATTTCAAGCGGGCGGCAAGTATGCCGGCAGCATGGTCTGTAAGACGTGCCATCCCGACGTGTGGCTGAACTTTTATAAGAATCCGCATTTCAAGAGTCTGGCTTCTGGCACGGAAGAGCCGGAGAACACGGGCTGCGAGAGCTGCCACGGTCCCGGCGGGGCGCACGTGGCGGCGCATGGGGACAAGACGAAGATTGTCGCGTTTTCGGCGTTGAAGCCGGCGCAGGTGCTGGACGCGTGCCTGCGGTGCCACGGCGAGACGCTCAGCCGGGCGAACATACGGCGTTCGGCGCACACAGAGAGTGATGTGGTTTGCACGAACTGCCACTCGATTCACAAGGCGCAGACGCCGAAATATCTGCTGGCGCGGCAGCAGAGGGACCTTTGTTATAGCTGCCATACTTCGGTGCGGGCGCAGTTCGAGATGCCGTTCAAACACCGGGTGAACGAGGGCGTGATTCAGTGCACGGACTGTCACAATCCGCACGGGGCGTTCAACCCGACGTGGCGGATGGCGTCGCGGCCGAGGATGGTGGACCAGGCGCTGGCGAACGAGGAGCCGTGCCTGCGGTGCCACATGGACAAGCGCGGACCGTTTGTTTATGAGCATCCGCCGGTGCGGGTGGAAGGATGCGAGGTGTGCCACATGCCGCACGGTTCGCCGAACGCGCGGCTGCTGCGCAGGCCGGTGGTGTTCACGATGTGCCTGGAGTGCCACAACGGCAAGGGGACATTCGGGCGGACGGGGGTGGGCGAGCCGATGACGCCGATCACGCATAACATGGCCGATCCGCGGTTTCAGAACTGCACGTCGTGCCACGTGATGATTCACGGCTCGAACGCGGATTACTTTTTCCTGCGATGAGACACGTACTGTTGTTCCTCATTGCGGGCGCGGCGGCGGGCGTTGGTCTCGCGCAGGACACGATTGCGCCGACTCCGGACACGGTGGGTTCGCCGCGCGGGACGGACACCGGCGATTACAACGTGGTGGACAGTTTCGAGACCGGGTACCGGTTTGTGACGATCGGCGGGAACTCGACGACGTATCAGAGCGACGTGAACTACGGCAACGGCATCCGGCTGCTGAACAGTTCGCTGACGATCAACTCGAAGGACGGGCACGGCAAATTTTTCGACGAACTGGTTCTGACGACGCAGGGGTTGGGGAACGACCCGTACGAGTCGGCGACGCTGCGGGTGCAGAAGAACAAGATCTACGACTACGACTTCACGTGGCGGCTGAACGATTATGTGAACCCGGGGCTGGTGACGGGCGGGGCGACGGGGAACCACGCGATGAACACGTCGTACACGATGCAGGACCAGGACCTGACGCTGTTTCCGCAGTCGAACATCAAGTTTTTTCTGGGCTACAGCCGGAGTCTGCAGGCGGGACCGGCGATTGACACGTCGCTGATGCTCAACAACCCGCAGGACGCGTTTCCGGTGATGAGCAACGTGCGGCGCGAGTGGAACGAGTACCGCGTGGGGAACGAGTTCACAATTTTCGGGATCCGCGTGAACTGGATTCACGGGTGGGAGGATTTCAAGGAAGACACGCCGTATTACCTCTCGTCGCTTGAAACTTCGGGCGATCCGGCGAATCCGTTGACGATTTCGAGCTTTCAGCGGTCGTTTCCGTATCACGGGACGAGCCCGTTCTGGCGGCTTGGGTTGTTCACGGACAAGAAATGGTTCAGCGTGAACGGACGGTTCACTTACACGGCGGGCGACCGGTCCTTCATCATGGACGAGAGCACGCTGGGGCTGACGCAGTTCGGACCGCTGAACCAGCAGGTGCTGACGATGGGGACGGGGCAGCGGCCGGTGACGACGGGGAATCTGTCGGTGAGTTTCTTTCCGACGAAGAAGCTGACGGTGACGAACACGACGTCGGTTTACAACGTGCGGACGGAAGGGGCGTCGACGTTCGTGCAGTTCAACAACAACTCGCAGGCGCTGAATTATACGGCGTTCGAGTACCTGGGGATTTTGACGGCGGCGAACGAGACGGACTTGAACTACCAGTGGACGAACTGGCTGGCGGTGTACGGCGGGTATCAGTTCACGGACCGGCGGATCAGCTCGATTTTGTACGCGGGAATGACGCCGTTCGATCAGACGGACCAGTTGCACGATGGGCTGTTCGGGATCCGGCTGCGGCCGGCGATGGGGCTGACGGTGACGCTGGATGGGGACATCGGGCGGCAGAACAACCCGTTCACGCCGGTGGGAGACCGGAATTATCACGACCTGGGCGGCCATGTGCGGTACCGGCACAAGAGCCTGGCGCTTTCGGCGTCGAGCGAAGTGGACTACAACCTGAACTCGATCTCGCTGACTTCGTACAGCTACCATTCGAGAACTTACTCAGCGGACGCGTCGTGGACTCCGCTGCCATGGCTGTCATTTGACGCGGGTTACTCGAAGTTACACCTGAATACGGTGGGTGGGATTGCTTATTTTGTCAACTTCCAGCAGGTGAACGGGCAGGACTCGATTTACATCAGCAACCTGCACACGGTGAACGCGGGTGTGCAACTTATGTTGAGTAAGAGGGTGGATCTGTATCTGGGATATAACCGGGTGCAGGACACGGGCGACGGGCGGAATACGCTATACGGGACGGCGGGCGGGGCGACGCTTCCGGCGCTGCTGGCGGCGCAGACATTTCCGCTGACTTATGAGGCGCCGATGGGACGGCTGTCGGTGAAGTTACTTGAGAAAGTCCGGTGGAATGTGGGTTACGAGTATTACGGGTATCACGAAGTGTTTTATGCCCGGGATAATTTCCGGGCGAATACGGGATACACGAGTTTGTTGTGGTCGTTTTGAGTGATCAAGCGATGACGACGGTTTTGATGTTGACGAACTCGCGGATGCCGAAGCGGGCGAGTTCGCGGCCGTAGCCGCTGCGTTTGACGCCGCCGAAGGGGAGGCGGGGGTCGCTGGCGCACATGGCGTTGATGAAGACCTGGCCGGATTGGATGCCGTCGATGAAGGCGCGCTGTTCGGCGGGGTCGCGGGTCCAGGCGCTGGAGCCGAGGCCGAAGGGGGAATCGTTGGCGAGTTCGATGGCTTGCGCGGCGTCTTTGACGCGGAAGAGCATGGCGACGGGGCCGAAGAGTTCTTCGCGGAAGACGGGGGATTCGCGCGGGAGTCCGGCGAGGACGGTGGGAGGATAGAAGTTGCCGGTGCGGTCGAGGGGTTGGCCGCCGGTGAGGAGTTTGGCGCCGGTGTCGATGGCGCGGCGGACCTGGTCGTGCAGTTCGCGGCGGATGTTCGAGGTGGCGAGGGGGCCGATTTGGGTGGAGTCCTCCATGGGGTCGCCGACCTTGAGGGATTTCATGCCTTCGACGAAGCGCTTTTCGAATTCGGAGTAGATGGATTCGTGGATGAAGAAGCGCTTGGCGGCGATGCAGGACTGGCCGTTGTTGATGGTGCGGGCGCGGATGCCGGTGTTTATGGCGGCGTCGAGGTCGGCGCTGGGCATGACGATGAAGGGGTCCGAGCCGCCGAGTTCGAGGACGGCTTTCTTGATCTGGCGGGCGGCCTGACTGGCGACGGCGCGACCGGCGGGTTCGCTGCCGGTGAGGGTGACGGCGGCGATGCGGTCGTCGTTCAGGAGCGATTCGACTTGCGCGGCTTCGATGAGGAGGGTTTGGAAGCCGCCTTTGGGGACGCCGGCGCGGTGGAGCAGGTCCTCGATGGCGAGGGCGCATTGGGGGACGTTGGAGGCGTGCTTGAGGAGGCAGACGTTTCCGGCCATGAGCGCGGGGGCGACGAAGCGGAGCACCTGCCAGAAGGGGAAGTTCCAGGGCATGACGGCGAGGATGGGGCCGAGGGGTTGGAACTCGACGAAGGAGCGGGCGGGGCCGATGGGGATTTCTTCGGGAGCGAGCTGCTGCTCGGCGTTTTCGGCGTAGTAGCGGCAGCCGGCGGCGCATTTTTCGGCTTCGGCGATGGCGGAGGAAAGGGTTTTGCCCATTTCGAGGGTCATGAGTTCGCCGAAGGCTCGCTTTTCGGTTTCGAGGATTTCGGCGGCGTTGAGGAGGATTTCGCGGCGTAGGGCGAAGGCGGTGCGGCGCCATTGGAGAAATGCGGTCCAGGCGAGCTCGAGTTTTTCTTCGGCGGCGTGATCGGCGAGGGGGTCGAAGACGCGGAGGGTTTCGCCGGTGGTGGGGTTAATGGAAGCGATGGGCATATCCGTGTACTGTTGTACCGCGGAGAGAGGGGCGCGGGCAGGGTGGCGGCTATGATGAAGGGGCGATGGACGACTTCCGGCTGAAAGTGTTTCGCGAGGCGGCGGAGCGGCTGAACTTCACGCAAGCGGCGGAGGCGCTGCGGTTGACGCAGCCGGCGGTGACGCTGCAGGTGAAGAAACTCGAGCAGGATTTGGGCGTGCGTTTGTTTGACCGTTCGGGCGGGAGGGTGACGCTGACGGCGGCGGGGACGGCGCTGCTGGGATATGCGCGGCGGATCGGGGCGTTGTACGAAGAGGCGCGGCGCGAGATGGGGCTGCTCGCCGGGGAGCGGCGAGGGACGCTGCGGATTGGAGCGTCGACGACGATTTCGCAGTACATACTGCCGCGGCTGGTGGGTGCGTTTGCGGGGACGCATAAGGAGGTGCGGTTTTCCGTGGAGAGCGGGAACACGGAGGCGGTGATCGAGTGGCTGGGGGACGGGCGGATTGAGCTGGGGATGATCGAGGGGCCGGCGCACCGGACGGATGTGCGGACGGAGACGTTCATGGAGGACGACATTGTGCCGATTGTGCCGAGGGAGCACGTGTGGGCAGGGAGGAAGGCGGGGCCGGTGACGATTGAGATGCTGGCGGAGTCGCCGCTGCTGATTCGGGAGCGGGGGTCGGGGACGCGGCAGGTGGTGGAGGCGGCGCTGGGGGCGGCGGGGGTGGATGTGGGGAAGC
>JAJXVI010000212.1 GCA_021782195.1 bacterium
CGTCGATGCCCGCAATCAGGTCAACTTCCTGCGCATCCGACGCATTGAGGTCCACCGCTTCCTCCGCGCCCGCTTCCTCCGCGCCCGCTTCACAAGTCGAGACGGGAAGGTCAGTCAGATCCGAGAGCACACGCAACGAACAGCGTTCCGGAAGCTGGGCCGCAAGGGCGTCCATGCCTCCGCCAATCCCCAGCAGGCGTGCACCGCGCGGCACTCGTTCCACGATCGCCGACGCATAGCGCCAGTGCAGGACGCGCTCGGCCCCGTCAGGGCGCGCCGTTGCAACCAGAAACGTCTCGGTTTCCCCCTCCTCCACCAGCACGAGTCGCCAGCCCGAGGCTCGTAGAATCCCTCGCAACTCCACTTCGCCCAGGTCGCTCAGAAAGCCCTTTGCACGCCGGTCCAACTCACGCCCCCCAGGTCGATGGCAACAGTAGGAAATCACGAGATTCGAGGCCAGGTGCCGGATCCGTGTCAACACCTGCGCAGGGTCGTGCACATACTCGAGGACTCCCAGCATCACCGCAAAATCAAAATGGCGCTCGGGCCACGGTCCTCCCACACGGTCAAGCGCGAGCAGACACGTGTCCGGCGCGTGCGGATACAGATCGGCCGGGACATACAGATCGGAACTCGGGCCGGCCGCAGACAGCGCACCGCCGGCCGAAAGATACTCACGCAGCAGCATGTCCCCTGCCCCGATGTCGATCACGCGACTTCCCCGAGGAATGCACCGCGACGCCCGACGGGCTCGATACCGCGCTCCGTCATCCACCACGCTGTGACGCGCCCAGCGCCGCCCGTCAACCGAGCGCGCCTCCATCAACGCACGCACGTATGCAACCCGGTCGTCGTCCGCCGGCGTCTCCCACTCCCAGGCGCACGCCTCCTGCGACTGCGTCGTCGCAACCGTCACGCTCGGATTGAAGAACGTGCGTGCCTGAACCTCGTCCCAAAGCGAGGCAGACAGGCACA
Source organism: bacterium (assembly GCA_021782195.1). GTDB lineage: Bacteria > Vulcanimicrobiota > Xenobia > RGZZ01 > RGZZ01 > JAJXVI01. The sequence goes on from JAJXVI010000212.1 coordinate 976, forward strand.
CAACGCTACACGTCTCAGGATTCCACACGAAGGGAAAAAGAAACCCGCCGAGGTTCTCGTGCCCGAAACGAGCTGCCTGAAAACCGTACGCTTGCAGCGTGGCCAGACCCGAGCGGCCTCTGGCCTCCCCATCCGCGCTACAGTGCGCCGTGCCCTTCCGCCAGATCACGCCCGCGACCCGCCCGCTCGCAAGCAACGTCCCCGCGAGCCGGAAGAACCCGTCCTCGTCCCCGCGCAGATCGACATGAAGCCAGATCCGGCAAGCCGAAGCGATGCGGGAAGAGAAGCGTTCGTCCTGCGCCAGCGCGTCAAGCTCCCACAGTCGGCGATCCGTCGGGGCCACGACATCCAGACGCGTCAGCCCTTCAGCGTGCGCACGCGTCTGCAGGCGCTCCGCGTCGGCCAGACCATCGGTACAGGCAATCACCGCGCAGACGCGTGCGGCTTCGAGTGCCACCAGGCCCGCCGGACCGTTCACGTCAATCACCAGATCGTCCGGCTGCAGCAACTGACGCAACAGGGCACGCACGCCGCCCGCGTGTCCCCCGTGTACGGCCTCATCGCACCACACCGTGGCGCGCGCCTCGTCGGCGGGAATGCACAAACCCACCGGTCGCGGCGCGTCGGTGCCCCGCGGCCCGGGCAACGTTGCGAGCACCGGCGCAAGCAACTCCCGGTAGCGATCCCACGTCGCCGCGCGATGCGCGACAAGCTCGGCCGACGCGGCTTCCACGTCAAGCGCCTCAATCCGCTCGAGGGCCATTTCGGGCGTGTCGCGGCGCGGGTCGAGCTGCCTCGCGAGGAAGCCGCGTGCGGTTCCGGAACGCGCGGAGTGAGACACGTAGAAACCGGGCACGCCGAGAGAAGCACACACGCCTGCTCCATGCACGCGGGTCGTCACGACCAGATCGTGGTCATCGAAGAGGTCCACGACGTCACGCGGATCGTAGGCAAAGCGAACCTCCAGCAAACCGGCAAACTCACGCTGAAAAGCACGCAGTTCGGGCTGATAATGACAGACCAGCGTGCAGTCGTGGCGGCGGGCCAGAAGACGAAACAACGTGAGGGTAAACGCATACGTGGTCTCATCAATGCTCTGTTTGCCGCGCTCGCCGCTCGTCTGCATTGAGAGGGCGATCCGACGTCCACGGCGGAGACGGGCCGAGGAAGCCGAAAACAGGGCCGGACAGGGAAGCAGATGCGGGTGTACGGGCGCAAGCAGGCGCCTGCACGGCTCGTCGCGCACGGTGATGAGCGGCGAGGCTATCAGCAGGCGACGGTCATCGAGCGATAGATCGTCAAACGCGGCCCTGGATGTGCCCTCGTGAATGCCAATGCCGAGATAGACCGCCGGCGCCTGTTCGCGAAGAGCTGCCCGCACCAGGGGCTCAACGGCCGGACCGGACCACTCGGGTGTTCCCGCCATCACCGCGAGGTCGAAATCCACGGGGGTGTTCTCGTGCCACGAGTTCCCCTGCGCGATCTGGGCCTGCATCATTTCGTACAGCGTACCGCCAACGGGGGTCCCGTCAAACTGCAGGCTACCGGGACGGTTGAAGTTGAGGCGCACCGCCATCAGCTCCGGGTGTCGATTATAGATCGTGGCGTTGAACGACCCGATGAGCGATGAGAGAAGATGTTCGACTCCAAACCGAATGAAGTCATCGCCCACGTTCCATCCGCGGGTGGTGGAAAAAAGCACGTTCAACCGACGCCCCCCCGCGTGCACTCGGGGCTCAGGTCGCACGTCGAGATCGGAGTCGCTCATCGGTCGTCGCACTCTCCAGGTCGTGGGTGGCTGGCCCCGCACCGTGGGGCTTCACAGAACAGGTCAGGGCGGCGCCATCTCCTGAAAGGGCAAGACCGTGGGCACACGCAGCGCATCAGGCACCCTCCCCGACCTTCGTGGTGAAACGGTCGGAACGGGTCGTGTGTTCCGCTACCCAGTGCGCAATCTCGTCGAGCGCACGCCTTCCCCGTCCGCGACACGCGAGCACCGATGCGCGGTCGAGCGGCATCCAGCCGCCTTGCTGTTCCTCGGGGATCCGTCCCAGCACGTCAAGCAGAACGCCGCGAACCTCCTCCGGCGAGCCTTTCCAGCACACGGCACGGGCGGAGCACAGCGCCGCGAGCAACACGTCGGCATCGCGCGTGGCCACCCGTTCGAACGAGCCGAGCAGACGCGCCGCCAGGTCGCGCCCGAGCGGACGAAGGGCGTCACTGCCTATCTCCGCAACCTCGGTGCGCGTGGGAAGAAATGGAGGGACGGCGCAGATCCGCCACGGACCTCCGTAACGGGCGTCCCGCAGCCCACGTCCGTGCAGGAACAGGTCCTCGCGCGTACGCGCAAACCACGTGGTAAGGCTTTCGAGGAACGGGCGAATGCGCTCGGCGTGCGCAGCGGTCAAGCCGAACAGGCCGAGCACGGCCGGACACGACCGCACGTAGTTGAGCAGCGCGTCGTCCGCCGCAAGAAACGGGAGCACGCCCCCGCTTCCAACGACAGCCAGGTCCGGAAGCGGACCCGTCAGGCTTGAGACTTCCGAGATGGGATGCACCCGCAACGAAACCTGCGCCGGCAGCCGCGGACGAAGCAGGGAAAGGCCCGCCTCCTCCCCCAACGGGAGCATCGGAAAACCGCCCACGTCCTCGCGGGCGTCAAGCACGAGAAGAACGATGTGAGGGGATTCGACAGCGCGGTGCGGCTCGCCGAAAGGGACGGGTCGCGGCGCGCGCAAGGCGTTCGCGTCCGCGGAAAGCGCAGGGTGCTCCCGCAGGTCACCGCCGCCTTCTTCCGACGCGGGCGGCCCGAGGAGCGTCCCCGACGCGGACGGAGCGGGGAGCGTCCCCGACGCGGACGGAGCGAGAGACGTCCCCGACGCGGACGGAGCGGGGAGCGTCCCCGACGCAAGCTCGATCGGTGGCGCCAGCAGATGCGCCAGCTGCCCTGCAAGACGCGCAATGACCGATCGCCAGTCACCGATCCGCGTCTGGCGAAAGAGGCGCATGCTGGGATACCACGGGGAGGTCTCACGTGCGAGCAGCCAGCGCCAGTCGGGGTGAAACGGCAGAAGCGTCCAGACGGGACGCCCCAGACCACCGGCCAGGTGGACGACGGCGGTATCGACCGACACGATCAGGTGGAGGTTCTCCAGGATGGCCGCGCTCTCATCGAAACTGCGGGGGCGCCGGCCTGGCTCCCGTATCCGCCAGATGTCGGCCACGGCGTCGGTCGTCGCGTCAACGGCCAGCGAATAGACCGTCAGGCCGGGAATATCCCGCAAGGGAAGAAAGTCCTCGAGGCGACATGATCGATTCAGATCGTTCTCGTGACGCGGGTTTCCCTGCCAGACCAGACCGACCTTGAAGTCTCCTTCCAGACGTCGCGCCCGCACATCAGCGGGATCGGCAAAGAGATACGGAACAGGAGCGGGGATCCGGTCTGGAGTGATGCCGAGAACGCGGGGCACGCTGAGGAGAGGAAGCACAACGTCAACGTCGAGGTCCGCGGCATCGCCACGCGCGACCAGGCCGTCAATCCCCGGCGTGCGCGCAAGCAGCGATATCTGCGAGGCGTCGCACTCCACCAGGACCGAAGGTACGATTTCCCGCACCAGCGGAGCAAGACGAATGAACTGCAGGGCATCCCCCAGCCCCTGTTCCGCCGACAGCAGGATTGAGCGCGGACCTGGCCTGCCATTCCACGCCGGCCGCCCATCCCGCTCGGGACGAGGCACACCCCGCGCACCAAAGCGCCACTCATACTCGACCCAGCCCTCCTCGAAATCGCCGCGGAGCAGCAACGCCAGCGCGAGATTGAAGTGAGCGCCGGGATCGAGGGGGGCCACGGCGACCGCCTGTCGCAACAGCGGAAGAGCCTGGTCGTATGCACCGCGCTGACAGAGAAGAAACCCGAGATTCGTCAGGCTCACCGCCGACGCCGCGTGCGCAAAACCGGTCTCACGCGCCTCCGCGCACAACTGCATCAGTTCGTCGATGGCTTCGTCGAGGCGTCCACGCCGGCCGAGCAGACAGGCGCGCGTGTTGCGTGCGTCGTGGTCGCGCGGCGCGCTCTCCAGGGCGCGACGATTGAACGCGTCGGCTCGCTCAACCTGCCCGGCTTCCTGTGCGAGAACGGCCAGTTCGTTGAGGACGACGGGATGGTCCGGATGTGCTTGCAGGGCAAGAGACAGGATGGCTTCTGCCGCGGGACGGTCTCCCGCCCGACGCTTGAGGGCCGCCAGCAAAACGCGTGCTTCAAGCGGAGCCTTCTGACCGGCAGCGAGAACTCGCTCGCACAGTTCCTGAGCGCGCGTATGATTTCCGGCCACAAGCTGGCGGCGGGCTTCTGAAAGCAGCTTCTGCAGATCCTGTATAATCTGCAGGTAACAAGAAACGCGGCTTCCTTTTTAAAGAGCGACCTGCCGGAGCTCCCTATCATAAAAGG
>JAJXVI010000213.1 GCA_021782195.1 bacterium
GCTCCACCCCGAGTCCCAGCAGACGCAGCCCCATGCCGACCGAGTTGCGCGCGGGCAACGTGGTGAGGACAAGATGTCCCGTGAGCCCGCACTGCACCGCGGCCGTCGCTGTTTCCCGGTCACGAATCTCGCCGACCAGGAGTACTTCGGGGTCCTGGCGCAGCATCGAGCGAAGGCCGCTCGCAAAAGTCATTCCCATTTCAACCGCAATCGGAGTCTGGGTAATCTCGGGGAGGATGCACTCGATCGGGTCTTCCAGGGTCACGACATTCAGCGTGGCGCCCTGCATGGGCGCGAGGCGTTGACGATGTCGCGACATGAGGTGCCGAATGATGGCGTACAGCGTCGTGGTCTTCCCACTGCCGGCGGGTCCCGTCGCCAGCACGAGCCCCTGCGGCTGTTCCACCACCTCGCGCAACTGCTGTTCTTCTCGGGGCTGCAGGCCCAGCGTGTCGAGGGTGTGCAGGTTGCTGCCTGCGCGGACGAAGCGCAACACCACTTTTTCTCCGAAATGAGTGGGTGTGGTTGCGACCCGTACGTCGGCGCCGTCGAGGAGCAGGCGACCGTCCTGCGGGACGGCTTTGCGGTACGACGCCATGCGGGCCATGTTCTTGAGTCCGATCAGGATGCGGTCGTAGACCGTCAGGGGCAGGTCGAACCGGCGTGCGAGCACTCCATCGAGGCGCGCAAGTACTTCCACGGCCGTTCCATTCGGTCGCAAGTGCAGGTCGGAGGCGCCGATTCTATCGGCGTGGGCGACGAGTCGCGCGACCACCGGACGTGCATCGAAGTCGTCTGGTGGCTCGAGGAGCGCGGCGAAATCTGCGGGCGGGGATGAGACGGGGTTCACGCGCTACCTTTCCACCGGCCGGCGGAGGCAATCCTGCCGGGCGGCATCGGAGGTGCTTTCTACCACATCGAGGTGGTCAACTGGTAGAAGGGCACCCAGAACGCAAGCAGGCCGGCTGTTACAAACAGCCCGACGCAGGCCATGGCCAAGGGGCCGGCTGTGCGGACCGTCAGTTCACAGCGGCGCTCCACGGTAGACTCAAGGGTGTCGGCGGCCGCAGTGAAGGCGCCTGCCATGTCCTCGAGGGCTGCGCCTGCTGCGGCGGCCCATCCCAGCACCGGTTCCAGGTCGGGGGTGCGGTCGAGCGCGTTTGCCAGCGTGCTTCCACGACGCACCAGGTTGGCAACGGGCTCGAGTTGCCTGTGCAGGCGTCCGTGAGGGACGACCTGGCAGGCCTTCTCGAGCGCGACGGGAAGTTCCACGCCGGCTCTGAGCAGCGCGCCCAGGGCGCGCGACCAGAGGGCCTGGTCCCCCAGGTTGCGCAGGGGTGCCGCGAATGGCAGGCGACGGGCCAGCGGTTTCACAAAATCGCGCGCGCCAACGGCGGCTGTGTCCAGGGCAATCCCCATCAGGAGGGCCAGAAGCGCCAGCACGTGGAAGGTGGTAAGGAAGCCAATCAGGCTCGTGAGGTCTCGCGTGAGGTGCGAGGACGCGTCGTGTGCCCGGGCCATGGGCAGCAGCACGGCTGGAAGGACGAGTTCTGAAAAGCCGACGAGACCGATCAGGAGCAGGTGGAACAGGATCAACGGGTACAGAAGGGCCTGCGCAAGGCGGTCGCGGAGTCGCTCCGACCGCTCGAGGAAGCGCGCCAGGGCCGTCAGGATCTCGGCCGGACGAGGAGAAGCTTCGGCGGCGGCGCACATGTCGGCGGCAAACGGGGGGAAGAGTTCGGGATGGCGACGCATGGCGGCGGAGGCTGCGTCGCCGCGCGCGATCAGCGCTGCGATGGGAGAGAGCCACGGGAGCAACTGGCTGCTCTGGGTGAGCGTTTCGGCCGGGCCCTGTTTGAGGCGGGCCATCAGGGCGAGATGGCGGGTGACTTCCACGACGTCTGCAGGGGCGGGTCGTTTCTTCTGCATTGCATTCATTTTTCGAGTCCTCTACATACGCGAGAAAAGCACGCAGAAATGTGCGTACATATCTGTTGCCATCAGGGCGGCGCCGCACCCGAGCGCCAGAACCGAGAGCCTTTCCATCGTGCAGATGAACGTGATGCGGGTGGACTCGGTGTCGCGTTCGATGAGGTCGGCAATGGAAGCCAGCAGATGGTTGTGGAACTCAGCCGTCTCGGCGCGCTCGAGGAGCCAGGCGATAAGCGGAGGCAGGGATGGCTCGGCGGCGAAGGCGGCGCCCAGATGGGTTCCGCTGTCCAGGCGGTCTGCGACGCGCTCGAGCAGGGTGCGGACCGCAGGTGAGGTGCAGCTAGCCGCGGCGATTCTCGCCGATTCTGCGAGGGGACGTCCGTTCTCGATGAACCAGTCCATCCACTGTAACCATCCAATCATCTCGACGCGCACCAGCCAGTTTCCGACAACGGGCACCCGCGTGCGCACGGAGTCGAAGCCGGCTCGCCCGGTGAGCAGCAGATGGGCAAGCAGGAGGAGGATTCCCAGCACGATCCAGGTCCAGATGGATCCAAGTACCTGTTCGACGTGGCTGGCCACGGTGACACTGAGCCAGCCGGGTTGCTGGAATCCGAAAGTCGTGTCGCGTGCGGTGAACGTTGCGAGCATGTTGTGCACCAACCACAACGATCGGCTGATGACCAGCACCAGGACAGTCAGCCCGACGGCCAGCATCTGAGGGTAGGCCATGGTGGTGCGCCAGGTTGCAGTTCGTTCCAAGGTCCCATCGAGGAGCGTGGCGAGGTTGTCGAGGCCATGCACCAGATCGCCGCTGTTCTCGCTGACACGTATCGAGGCCAGAACGATGTCAGGGGCGCCTTCTTTCTGCACGGCTTCGGTCAGGGTCGAGCCTCGTTCCATTGCTTCAGCGAGTGTTCTCGCCAGTCTGGCCTCGGGACCGGAGGAAGTTGCTCCGATGCGCTTGAGGGCCTCTGGGGGCGGGGCGCCCAGGTTGAGCATGGCTGCTGTCTGGCGCCAGAGCGACGGTGTCTGTGCGGCCTGCTGTGAAGCTGTCATGGGATTGTCGCCTCCAGGAAGCGATAGAGAACGGCCAGCAGCGCGCCATACATCCCGAAGGCCAGCAGGGCGACACAGGCACCGCAAAGGAGCGCAATGACCAGACCCGTCACGTCGCGCGTGCGCATCGCGGCGGTTTCGGAGCGTTCCATCAAGCGCTCCGAGACGACCGGAAGGACCTCAATCAGCGTCTCGCGTGACTCGGCCACACGGCACGCCAGGACCAGAGTGGCATCGAAGAGATCGGGGTTTTGAGCCAGGGAGCGACTGAGTTGCGACGAAGTGTCACCCGCAATTGCCCGCAGTGCGCGCGTGTAGCGTTGGGTGGTCGCGGACTGGGCAGCGACCGCAACGGCCTGCGGGAGCGTCATTCCAACTCGAAGCGCCGTGGCAATCGTGCTGACCGCGATGGCCTGTTCGCGCAATGCAGTGGCGCGACTGGCGATGGCATCCCCCACCTGGCGCAGAAACCCTGCGGTCCGTTGTGGTAGCGCCAGGGAAAAAGCACCGATCGCAATGAGCAAAAGTCCGATTGTCACGGGGAGTTTCACGGCCACGGGCGCAAGAGCCATGAACACACGCGTCGCGAGCGGGAGTTGCGTGTTCAGATTCTGCAGCACTGCCTGGAAGGTGGGGATCGTGATCGACGCAACGATTTCGCTGACCAGGGCAAACACGCAGAGTATCGCAATCCCCCAGTTGGCCCACTCGAAGGAAAGAGGGAAGGTCGCCTTCTCCAGATTGGCGAGATCGCGCATCACGGCGACGAGATCTCCGGTCTTTTCGGCCACGCCGACCAGTGCTCCCCATCGCGCGGGAAAGACGGCATCGTGCTGAAGGGCGTAGGTGAGCGTTCCGCCGCGTTCGAGGACGAGTGCCGCGGTCGCGAGCGACCGCGTGATCTGGCGGGATCGGCGTCCCCGCGCGTCGACGCTGACACGCCTGACCGCTTCGGAAAGGGGAATCCCCATTTCCAGCAGGGTGGCGAGCAGGCCGGCAAACCAGGCCCGCTCTTCTGCGAGGCGTCGGTTGGCCACGAGGGTCCGGACTGTCGGTCTCATCGGATCCTCTTTTCCACGGTTGCGACGCAGCGTGCAAAGTGTCCGCTGCAGCGCAGTGTCAGTGTATTGCCGGGGGTGGCGAGGACGTCGACTTCAAACCATCCGCCGTTGTCGAGCCGAGGGGACCTGAACGCTGTGCCGGCGTGCCAGAGTTGATGCGAGACCTGATGTCGAGCGTAGTCGATGCCGCTTGTGGCGAGCAGCGCGGCTTGCGCTCGCTGCTGGGCTCGAGCGAGCCGGGCCCGTGCAGCGTCGACCATCGAGAGGGTGGCAAGGGTGACCATCAGGATGAACGCGGCGAACATGAGGACGCCAACCAGGGTGAAGCCTCTCGTGCGTTTCATTGCGGTCTCCTTCCTGCAGCGTCTCCGAGGCGAGGCCAGTCGCTCACGAAGTGGCAGGTGACTGGTGGGCCGTGCGTGTGGAGTTTCTCCCTGAGTTCGAGGTTGAAGGTGTAGACGTCGTGGCTTTTCACGACGTTGAAGTCGCTCACGGCCGTTGCCAGGATGGGGACGTCGTGGTGGGCGATGGAGCGAAGAAGTGCGTGCCCGTTCCAGTAGATACGACTTCCGTCCGCGAAGCGAAGTCCGTGATTGTCGGAATCGATGGTGGGGTGCGCATCGCAAGCCATGCGGTGGCGGATGATCGCTGTGGCCCGCGTGGCGTTGCTCTGCAAGTCGGCCTCGCGTGCCGCGGCGTGGAGTTCCTCGTACGCGTTGCTGTACATCTGCAGGAACGGGAGGGTGACGATGGCGACGATCCCCATCACCACGAGGATTTCGAGGAGGGTGAACCCACTGCGGGTTCGTGTGGTGCACGCGGCTTGTGTGGCTCGTGTGGTGCACGCGGCTTGTGTGGCTCGTGTGGCTCGCGCGGCTCTCATGGGGCCACCTTCACGAGGTCGAGACGAATCCGCCCGACCTTGTCGCCGTAGATTTCTTCTACGTGCAGTTCCTTGAGGGTCGTGGCCTGCGCGCACGGGTGAAAGGCAGCGTTGAGGAAGCACCCTGAGATGCGGCTGCGGGTCTGACAGCCCAGATAATCCACGCGTATCACGGTGCCGGGACGTACCTGCGGGAGGCGCAATTGCGATCCGCGGAGGGTGTAGGCGGAAGCTGGAAGGAGTTGCAGTGACGCCCCGTGCGCAGCGTGAACCGCGGTGATTGCGGTGACCGGTGCGTTTGCAAGCCGGAAGGAATGGTCTTGCGGAAGGGTGTGGGCCTCGCCCCGGTCGGGTTGGTAGAAAGCGTAGTCGAGCACGATTCGCTTTCCGGGAGGAGCGCTCACGGCTATCACTCCGGTTGTGTCGTTGACGCGGGTTGGAGGTGGCAATGGACGGCCGGCTACCGTGAACACCCGCACGC
>JAJXVI010000214.1 GCA_021782195.1 bacterium
CTGCGGCAGGCGCCGGCGGGCTACACGCCCGGCGAGCGGGTCCGCTTGAGCGATTCTCACACAGGCTGCTAGGTGGGTGTCGGAAAACCCCGTTCAGATGGGCAATACCCACAAGAGGTTGTGGGTATTCCATGAATTGGCCGCAACCTCTTGTGGGTATCGGGCTGATGGGGGAGGTTTTCCGACAGGCTCCTAGTCACCGCCACCGAGAATGTGAGACCACTTGTCGGCAATCTTGTCCATGACCTGTTGACGGTAGATGATGACCTCTTGCATACGCTGAAAGATGTTCGTCTGCATATCCTGGAGGATCTTCCAGATGTTCATCATCCAGTTTTGCCGATCAGCGGACATCTGCCAGAGGATGGTTGCGGCATTCTGTGCGTCCTGCTGAGAGGCCTGTGCGGCCTGCGCCGCTGCGGACAGACTTCCGCTTCCTGTCGGTGGGACCGGTCCGGGCGCTGTCGTACCAGCCCCGGGGGGCTGGTCTCCGGGCGGGATCCCGCCGGGCCCGGGCGTTACACCACCGGGGATGCCACCGGTCGGAGGAAAGAGTCCTCCCGGGGGCAAGCCCGGGGACGGCATCGGTGCGCCACCGGGGACAGGGCCGCCGGGCGCCACACCGCCGGGTGCCACACCACCGGGCGCTACACCACCGGGGGCCACACCGCCGGGTGCCACACCGCCGGGTGCCACACCACCGGGGGCCACACCCCCGGGGGCCACGCTGCCGCTCATCATGGCCGCACGCGCAGCCGCCATTCGCTGTGCCTGTGCGCCAAGATCCTGGGGATTGCTGCTGGCTGAGCCCGGAGCATCACCGTCACGGCCCAGGTCGACCGCATCATTCTGGTTGTGCGGCACCGCTTCGTCGCCGGCGGCCGCCTCAAGGTCGCGTAAACGCGCCGTGTCACGCTGAGCACCCAGCGTCTGGGCATTCAATTCGAAGGTACGCTGATCGACGCCGTTGTTGCGAATCTCTGTCACGAGACCGCCTCCATTCCTGCCTCCCAGGGCCATAGCACTACTTTCACCCATTATATCCGAGCATTCTGCCACCGGTAAACAAAGAGGTGTAAACAAAATGTGAACAATCTGGGTGAGGGCAGTTGCCGACAACTCCAGGCTGCACGCCGTGACTCGTCCCGTTCTCGTCTGGTTTGGGAAAGCAACGGTCTGAACGGTCCTATCCGAACAAGACTTTCTCCCACTTATCGAACAACTCGTCCATCACCTGCTTTCGATGCAAGAAGACCTCTTCCCAGATCCGAAAGATTTCAGTCTGCAGGTTGGCCCAAGTAGCCAGCATCTTTTCCTGCGCCAGCTTTCGGGAGGCTGCCATATCCGTATAGACCTGTTCCGCTCTTAGCACGTCTGTCTGGTCGTCTGTGGGTGCTGTCGCGGGCGGTTTTCGAACTGCGGGCATGCCTTTCGGGTCACTGTCTCTTCTCTGACATTGCTTGGTCACGGCCCTGGAAACCGCCGCGATCGAAAGACGGCCTGTGGCACCACTGCTTCCGCCCGGACACTCGGTCCAGAGGGCTGGGCAGGACTCCCGTCCTGCCGCGGTTCCCTGTTGAACTTCCCTCCTCATTGCCATTGACGGCGATCTCGGGGGGGCGGTCCGAGATTCGGAGCGTCTTGAAGACCGGCTGGAGTGCGATGTCTGTGTTTGACCCTGCGGAAAGCAGTCTTGCGGAGGCATTTCAGGACGAAGGTCAGGTTGCGCTTCGAGCGCGCAGTGAAAACCGGCAAGTGTCAGGGTGACGTTCAGGGCGGTCTGCTCTGGACTGCCGATCAGGCGCCGACCCGGCGTGCCTCGCTCGGACTGTTTGAGAGCCTCGTCTCGCCAGGGAGACCGGATGAGGGGCCGGTTTCGTTGAGCTGTCTTTGGGGCGACGCCCGGGTCGCTTGCGTAGCTCCCGCTGAGCGACGGCACAGCCTGTCTCGACGGTACTGCGAGGCTGTCGAAGAGAAAAAACTGCCCGACAGGATCCACTCCGCGTTGTAACTCGATAGGGTCCGGATGCGATCCACAGAGCGCTGGAATGACTGCGAGTGCGCGCATACTTGAGTCCGTTGGCACCAGGCTTGACTGTAATCGAACCGGCGACGTTTCAATACGATACTCTTTCTCCGGGCACTGGACCCGACGCGAAGAACAGATTGACATCGACTTCAAGCTCCTCTCACCGTGTTGCTTTGCAACTCCCCTGACTCTAGCGCATGTTCATTTCCGGGGTATTGCGGTCTTGGGAACGCGTGGTTAAGGGTGTGTAACAATGCCTGGAACGAATGGGACGGAAGAATGAGCGATCGGTGGCGTGTTTCACTGGATACTGGTGAGTTGTAGCCACCGAGCCGTCATTGCGCCTGCTGCCTGGGAGTGCGGAGTGGTTCAGCCGTTCGGTACGTCTGCATCCAACGGTCAGCGACTGCCAGTGGTGTCTCGGGTTTCTGCGGACCCGGGCCAGAGGCGGAGTGTGTGGGTCCCTCTTTGTGGCAGAAGGTCACGCGAAGCCTGTCGGTCGGTTGCATTGTGGCGCCTTCGGCTTTCGTGGCGCAAGCTCGGATATTTGCTGCTTTCCAACTACAGTCAGCGACGCCTCGGGGTCGATATTGGATCGCTTGATTGTGTCGCCTGGCGCGTACGATGTCAGCGGTGCGGATGCAAACGCGTGTGCGGTGCCCGAGGTCCCCGTGACTGGCTGCGTGGCAATGGCTTTGCCTGGCGTCTGCGGCGCCCTCTACATGCAGGAAGGAGCCCGACCCCGATTCAGATTCGTGCCCGTTTCTGGTGAAGTGTCCGAAATACCGTTGCCGCAGCTCCGGGTGCCGATTTCGGACATGGACGATCCGTTGCTGCCTCCTCGAGTAGTTCAAATTGAACGCTTCGTCGAATCAGGCGAGTACGCCGTCATTGGAGCCGCACTCGGTCTGGTTTGGCAGTCCACGCACCTCTGGCGGAGTGGAGCACCTGCTGCCGAGAGGGCCGGCGAAGTGCTGAGCCATTCCGATGTGCGGGAACCATGCCGGCACGCTCTGGTCAGGCAGACATCGTTTACGACGACACGGTCGCCGAGCACGCTCCCGATGAGTGAGGGGCAGACGCGCATATGGGTGAGGACAGCGTGAAACGTAAGAACGTGGGGGAGGAGACGCGCTTCTTGACGGCTGCTCTCTCCCCCACCACCCTCGGATCGGATTACGGACCGTAGTAGTATTTCGTTTCAGACGAGTTGTAGAGTGTCACATACCAGGTGCCCGTCTGCTGTTGGGAGGCGTCGTTCGTGTCCTCCCAGGTTACGTGCACCACGTAGTCGCGCCCGACGACGGCCGAATCGGCAGTCAGGTCGAACGAGCTTTGTCCAAGATCGTCCCAGTACTGGGTCCAGCGATTGCTGTAATTACCGTACTCGCTGATCTGGATCTCGTGCACGAACCAGCGCACGCTGCCAACGTCGTACGGATACGCCACCACGTCAAGGGTGCCGGACTGGGTACCACCCGGACTTCCACCGCTTCCACTGCCGGTCTGGGAAAGTGGGGCCAGCTGCACCAGCACACGCGTAGTGACACCGGCGCTCAGGGTAAACTGGCCGGTCCCGACATTGTTGCCAATGTGCGTTGCGATTACCAGATGGTCGCCTGGAGGAATGTCGCCGATGGTGTAATTGCCGTTTGCATCGCTTACCGCGTATTGTCCACTGTCGACCATTACTTGAGTGCCTGGCAGGACATTCCCGGAAGTGTCCTCGCAGAGTCCCGTAATGGTTGCGGTGGTGGTCGAGGCGGTAGTGCCGCCAGTGTTCCCGACCGTCACTGCGACACGATTGCTTGGGAAGCGGTTGATGAAGACGATGAGGTTGCCAGACAGGGCTCCCACAGGTACGGTCAGGACAATCTGGCTATTGCTCCACGAGGTGATGTCGCTCACTGGAACGAGCTGTCCCCCGATGGTGATCGTTCCAGCATCGCTGGTCGCAAAGCCAGTGCCGCTGATAGTGAGGCTGTCGCCTGCGTTGAAGGAGGAGGCTGAGAGGGAGGCGATGCTCGGTGCGGGCTGGGGCGGGGCGACGTTGAGGTTGAGGTCCATGCCCTGCCAGACAAAGAGCCACCGCCCTTGCCCATAGAGCATTGCGTCACCCTGCGTCAGGATGTCCTCGCCAACGGGTACACCGTCAGCGGTCCCGAATGCGTAGCGCAATAACCAGCTTGAATCGGGAGTCTGGCTGGCGGTTGCCACTTCCTCGAGCGCGCGCGTGACGCCAGCTCGGGTGGCCGTCATATTGGACCACGGCAGACTGTTGGAGGCCGGACAGCCGATCAGATTCCATCCTTGCGTGAGCGTGGTGGTGGTGAGCTGACCGGTGTTGGGGATACCGCCCACGACCACCTGCGTGTCCTGATCGGCGTAAGCCAGATAAGCCAGGCGGGTGTCGATGGAGGAAGGGTTGTTGACGGGGTCGTAGGCGGTGAAGGTTCCCAGCGTGTACGCGTACACCTCGTGTGTGAATCCGCTGGCGGACTGGAGCTTTGCAAATGGGAAGCTCACGATGTTCCAACCTGCAGTGAGCGGCAGGGTTGCGACTGTATTGGCACCTCGCACTGCCGTAACGGTTGGCAAAGCCAGTGATGGGGGGGGAGTTGAGGGAGTTATCGGTGGTTGAGCAGGGTCAAGAGCCTGCTGAGTGCCGCTGTTGACGACGGTTGGTCCGGAAGGCAGTGTGGCCACGGATGTAGAGGTGCTGTTCAAGCTGGGTACAGCTACAGTCGGTACGTTGGGGACGGACACTCCGCCGCCCCCTCCACCACCACATCCGGCGGTGCTCGTAATGACCAGCAGTAGCCCCAGGAGCATCAGAACGAGAGGCTTGAGCTTGGAAACTGGCAGTCTTCTCATGGAATTCTCCAACGCAGAGTATTGCTCGTAGTATAGCGAGCGCGACCGGCGTTTTCGTTGCACCATTGTAAACATTCAGACCAGGAAGCATCATTCCGGACTCACATCTCTTTTCGTGGGAGTCTGTGCTTCGTTGTGGAAGCATCGTTTCGCGATCCTTCCGGGATGGATGGGCTCTTCAGCAACTCGACCAATCTGTGGGGAGAGGGCGAATGCAGTCGGTTTACCCTGGGATTGCTCGCGCACCTCCGTCTGTACTTGCACACAGGCACGGGAACAATCTTCGGTCGGCGTCTGTCAGGCGGTTCGAGTGGCACGATGGGCAGCGGGTACGTGACCCCGGGGAGGAGCGCTTCACTGTCAAGCGGCGAGCGTGCCCCTTTTTCACGAACTCACGCCTCTCGCTGCCCCCGTCCCGCACATTCCGACACGGAACGATGCAGGCCGTCGGAGGGCGTGTGCACAGGTGGTTAACATCTCGTTCTAAAGTTGGAAGCATCTGTCCCCTTTACT
>JAJXVI010000215.1 GCA_021782195.1 bacterium
CAGCAGCGAGAACGCGATCAGCAACCAGCTCAATTGTCTCATGTGAGGAAGTTAGGTTCAAGCTGGCCGTCTCCTGCCTCTCGTTTGCAGGTTCCCCCATTGAAGTGTCCGTACTTGGTAGCGATGAGCATTCGCCACGAGCATACCGGATGGCCATCCTCGCTGTTTGTACGGCTCGCAGGCATCTGCAATCGAAGAGCCGTGCCGATCATTGTCGTTGCAGTGCTCGCAGGCTGCGTGTCCACGGTCTATACCATACAACACCTTGGCTTTACAACCGACCGAAACGTGGTGCTCGACACCGCGGCGCCCTACCACCAGCGATATCTTGCGCTCCAGCGTGAGTTTGGGGTCGACCAGGAAATGATCGTGGTTGCCCGTGGCCAGGACCCGGCGAACAACCGTCGGGCCGTCAACGCACTCGAGAAAACCCTCCGAGCCGACAAGGTCCACTACGGACTCGTCCTCGACCGGATCAATCTGGATTTTGTGCGCCACCGACTCCTGCTGTATCTGCCCCTACCGCTCCTTGAGAAGGTCGAGGAGCACATTCACACCTACGCTCCCCTGCTCAGACGTCTCCTGAGACGCCCGGGACTCGTGCCGCTGTTTAACACGCTTGACGACGAGTTGCACGCCGCGGTGCAAAAAGCCGTGACCGTTGCCCTGCGCGGCCACCACCCGGTCGCGGACCGGCATCAAATGAAACTTCTCTCCGACGGCCTTCCGGTACTCACGGGTCTCGTCAACGACATGAACGACGCGCTTGCGCCGGGGTTTCACTATCAGTCCCCGTGGCGAAAACTGGTACCTCCCCTTCCCAACCTCTATGACCTTCCAACACTGGAAAACGTACCCCACGCGTTCTACTTTTCTTACGGACACGGATCCATCTACCTCTTGATCGTCATTCCACATCTTGACAAGCATCTTCGTGACCCCGTGGGCGATGCCGTGGCGCGCCTGGAGACCGCGATGGATACAATCGGCAGACGCTTTCCAGACGTAACTCTCGGACTCACCGGCAAACCGGTCTTTGAGAATGACGAGTTGAAAGTCGCCACCCAGGGTTCGGAAAGCGCCACCGTGGTCTCGTTCATTGGTGTCATGCTGCTCTTTCTTTTGACCTTCCGGCACCTGGCGCGCCCTCTTCTGGCCATGGCGTGCCTGGCTCTGGCCCTGACCTGGACGATGGGATACACCACGCTCATCATCGGCCGCCTCAACATTCTCACGGTCAACGCCATGCCCATGCTTGTAGGACTGGGAATTGATTTCGGGATACAGGTTGTCTGCCGCTACGGAGAGGAGCGTGCGCGCGGCAACGACGCGCTCGAAGCCATGACGCGCACCATGGCCGGCACCGGCAGCAGCATCGCGGTCGCAGGCCTGACGACCTCCGCGTCATTCTACGCGGCCTGGTTCACTGAGTTCCGAGGATTTCGGGAACTCGCGCTGCTATCGGGAACAGGCCTGCTGTTCTGCCTGGTCTCGATGATGGTCGTGTACCCGGCAATGCTCCTGCTCGCTGAGCGCCGGGGTACATCCGTCACGGCAACCCCTTTCGCGGGAATGGCCCGCGCAGAGAAACCGCTGCTCGAATATCCCTGGATCCCGGTGATATTCGCCGCATTGCTCACAACTGTCGCGCTCGCCGCTTCCAGTCACCTGCAGTTTGACGCGAACCCCCTGCACGTGCAGGCACCCCACACCCCTTCCCTTGACTGGGAAAAGCGGGTCGAACGAGCAGGGGGACACTCCTGGCTCTACGCGGCGCTGGTCGCGAAAAACCTGCACGAGGCCCGTGTTCTCGAAAGGCGGCTGCAACGACTTTCGCAGGTTGCGCAGGTCACCAGCGCCACAATGCTTGTCCCGCCCGATCAGGGGCGCAAGTTGCCCGTCCTCGCAAAGATACAGGACCTCGTCAACCAGTTGCCTCCGCTGCCCCCTGCAACTGACCACACCGCAGCACGCCCCCCCGAGACCGTTATCCGACCGCGCGACCTCGCTCGGGTCCTGGAAGATTTGAGGAAGCTGTTCCTGATTGTATATCCCCAGGCGGAAACCCTGGGAGGACGACAGTTGTCACGAGAGGTGGTGGCCTTTGTCTTCAGCCTGGACACCTTCCTCGGGAACCTGCACGCCTCTCCACAGGGTGCTGTCTCCCGACAACTGGAAGCCTACCAGCGCGAGGTGTTCGACGATCTCGCGGACAAGATGTCGCTCCTCGGGGGGCGCCTCCCCCCGAGACGGATCCGCCTCGCCGAAATCCCCCCCGAGATACGCGGCTACCTCGTCTCGCCAAAGACCGGCCGTCTCCTGATACGCGTGTTCCCCAGCGAGGATGTCTGGAATCCAGGACCGATGAGACGTTTTCTGGGCGCCGTTCAGAAAGCATACGGGAGACCGATAACCGGAACCGCCGTCGAGGTCTATCGGGAGGTGCAGGAACTGCGCCGGTCCTGCCAGCGCGCGGAACTGTACGCGATGTGTGCCATCGTGATCGTTCTGCTGCTGCACCTGAGATCCGTTCCACGGACCCTGCTCGCGTTGCTCCCGTTGATGCTTGGACTTGCCTGGAGCGGCGGACTGCTGGTCGCTATCGGACAATCCATGAACCCCATCAACTACATGGCACTTCCGCTCGTGCTCGGAGTGGGGGTGACAAACGGCGTGTACGTCGTGCGCAGGTTTCAGGAAGAAGGAAGGCCGACACTGTTCGCCGTGAGCACCGGAAGAGCGATCATTCTCTCGAATCTCACGGCCATGATCGGCTTTGGAAGCCTCCTGGTCGCCCGCCACGTGGGGATGCGCAGCCTGGGTTTGACGATGGCCGTGGGCATCGGCGCGTGTGCGATCGCCGCACTGTTCGTCCTCGCGCCACTCATCGAGATTCTCCGACGCCACGACGACGCCCGGTTCCTCTGAAGATCGAGCATCCCCAACCCGCCTCGGGTCTGCGCGTGAATCTCCGCCGGGTCAGCGTGCGGCGCGACGGCCCATCAAAAAACGCGGGGTCGTGCAACGGTTGAACGACTCCGCGTCAGAAAACCACCCAGGCCCGAACGACACCGACCCACGGGAGAGGCTGGCGCCACGGCCTGGCGGGTCCAGAAAACCTACCCCCAGATAACGGGCGTACGTTGGAAAGCCGAACCGTTCGGACCTGAAGACTCCTGGACGTAGAGCGTCGGCACCTGTTCCACTGACTCGTTGGGGTCTGGTTGACCGATACCCAGCGCACCATTTGCCGCAGCAACCTTCAAGTGATCCCGGATGTCCTCGATGGCCTGTGGCGTGATTTCCTGGAAGTGGCTGTAGATGAGTTTTCCATCCGGGTTGAACGCCATCGTAAGACCGCCACTGGCGGCCATTCGCGACCCGTCAAGCGCACCGAATTCCGGCCCGTCAAGGTCGAACATCTTGTTATAGACTGACACCATGAAGGTCTCACCCTTCTTGTTCGAGTGAGCTTCCAGCAGCTGCAGGTCGACGTCTTTCGGGACTCCAAGTTCCTGCGCGTGAGCAGTGACGAAGTTACCCGCCGACTCAACGTCCTTCATGTCGGCAGGCTTGAGGTCTACCTTCGGCAGGGCGGCCTGCTCAGTGTCAAAGGCGGCCAGATCGTCGTCGGTAAGAATCTCACGATGTTTGAACACCTTCTCAAGCAGAGGTCGGTTCTTTCCGGCATTGTCCACCTGATCAGCCTTGATCATCGAAAGCGCAATGTCCTTGTAGTCCGGGTCGGCAGCCGGGCCGAACTCGATTCCGCGGAAGAGCAGCCGCCCCGCGGTATCGCGCGCCGAGACCACCGCCTGCTTGAACGACTTCGACGTGTCGGCAGCCGCCTCGTTGTACAACCCCGTAAAGACGTCGTAGAACGTGGCGGTGAACAGGTTGGAGTACGCGTGAGGCTCCTGACCCAGTGCCTGGTTCGGATTCTTGCGATCAATGTACGGCAGGAAATGCTCGTCGACGTACTTGTAGTTGTTGATGGCGGTTCGCAGCGCGTCGGTCTCCGGCCCCCCCATCATGTGGCTGATGGCCTTCCCGAGCATCTCTGCCGCATTGGACACCACATTCGGTTTCGAGAGGTCCCCGTTGGTGTCGGCGTGCATGCGGTCGATCACCGAGTCATCCTGAAGCGCGGTCAAGAGCGAGTTCATGTCGGCAAACGACTCGTGGAATCCGCCGCCTGATACGCTCAACGAGCCGATGTACGTGTGACGAATTCCATCGAGGATGGCGTGGCCGGTCTCGTGGGCGACGACGTCTGCCGACATTCCGGTGCGCAGGACTTCCTGCGTCTTCGGGTCGGTAAAGGAGAAGAAGTTGGTGGAACCCGACTCGGAGTTGTAAAAAGCGTTTGCGGTGTTCGCGCCAACGTGGCTGTGCACCAGAAGCTGATCTCGCCCAAGATCCTGGGAAAACCCCCACGGGAGCTCACGACCCAGGTAACCTTCCGCCATATGCAGGGCACGGTTCGTGATGACAAATTCTTCCGCGTCATCAAAACGAGGATTGTCAGTTGGATAGAAGTAGTTCCCGTTCTCGTCGGGGTGGGGCAACGAGAACGTGCGGGGCTCGACGATGCGAACGCGGTCATCCTGCAGGCCATCCTTCACCTGACTCTTGTCGAACTCCGCCACTTCAGGAGGCAGGATTCCGGGATCTTGCGGAAGATACCCGATCTTCACCTTTGGACCCGGCGAATCCGGGGTGTCAGCCGCCTTGAAGGTGTCCTTCTGCGTACCCTGAGAATTGGGTCCGGCATTCTCCGAAATACGCCCGTCTTGCTGGCGTTGAGCCTGTTTGCCTGCCACGCGGGCGCGAATGTCCCCCGTCGACTGGGAAGGGATGCTCGGATCCATGAGTCTCCTCCAAGGCGTGTTGTCTGTCGTCACAAGTGTACCAGGGTCAGGGTCCGGATTGTGTTGCGAAACGATGAACAGTTCGCGAAACCAGGCTCCGATTCCCCCGTTCCATTGCAGGGGTCGCTATCACGCGCCCAGATCGGCGCGATGCTCCGGGGGCTCCTTGGCGCAAGAAGCGTCGGAGGGCGCGTGCAACGCTTCGTACACCGACCGGGCCAGCAGTTCCCCCATCCCGTCGACAGCACGAATCTCGTCAAGCGTTGCATCCATGAGCGATCCCAGCGACCCGAAGTGCCTGAGCAGGTCGCGTTTGCGTTTCTTCCCGATGCCAGGCACCTGATCGAGCAGCGATCGCGACAGTTTTCCGCCCCGCAGTTCGCGGTGAAACGTGATGGCAAACCGATGGCTCTCATCGCGCACGCGACGCAGCAGCAAAAGTCCCGGCGAATGAAGGTCGAGCCGCACGGGAGCACTCCGTCCGGGCAGGAAGATCTCCTCCTCCTGCTTGGCAAGACCGCA
>JAJXVI010000216.1 GCA_021782195.1 bacterium
GTCTGGCCTCGCCCTGAACGCCATCGTGTCAGACCTTGAGGTAGACCCCCTCCCGAAGGGACCATTTGACGTTGTCGTCGTGATCAACTACCTTCAACGCAACCTCTTTGCCCGACTCGTCGACATCCTGGCGCCTGGCGGGGTGCTTCTTTACGAGACGCTGACGGTGGCGGTCCTTGCCTTTCATGCCCACAGGCGAGCCTATCTGCTGGAGCCCGGGGAACTGCGTGCGGCGTTCAGCGGGCTTGAGGTTCTATCGTATCGCGAGGCTGACCCGGCGGAACCTTCAAGGTGCGTGGCCAGTCTGGTTGCCCGAAGGCCGTTCGAACCGACGCTTTGATCGGTGCGTCTTTCCCGTCACACCGGTGAGGGGCAACCCGTGCCTGTTCGTGCGCCGGTCAGTCCGTGCGCCGGTCAGTCAGTGCGCTTGCTTCTCGGCTCCCTGCAACACGAGGTTGAAACCGTGCCGAGTACCGTCGTTGCAGTGGACCACCACGCCTCTTTTGTGGTCGTCGTACCCCTTGTTGTGCGCGATTCGGTGGTCGCACGAGATTTCGCGGACCAGGTTCAGGTCGACGTTCATCCAGATATGGATCTCGTGCTCTCCCCCTTTGGATCGGTACGTGAGGAGGCGGTACTTCTTGCGGATTTCATGTCCACTCGTGTCAAATCCGACGACGAGACCGGTCACTTCCTCCCCCACAAACCGGGCCTTCTCGCCTTGGCAGAGAAGGTCGTTCTTGCGATAGTTCCAGATGACCGTGACCCCGGTCCACGCGGGATCGAATGGGGCGCGTGCCATCGCCACGCCATATCCGGCCATCAGCAGGGGAAGGAGTGCGAGGATTACCCTGTGAGATCGAACCATGTCGCTGTTCTCCTCTTCCTGTGGTCTGTCACGGGCATCGGGCTCTGCCAGCCTGCCCCGGTCTGCCAGCCTGCCCCGGTCTGGCGGCATGCCGTGACCTTCGCCGAGGTTGTGCTGCGTGCAGCGTACCGAGCGTTGCAGGGGTGTGATTGCGCACTCTCTTTCGGTCTGCGCGGACGTGGGCCCTCTCGTCGAGGGACGCTTCCTGCGCGTTCCCGCCCGTGCTTGCCCGTTCCCTTGCGCGCGCGTGGGCCGGAGGCCGATACCCCCGTCGCTCTGGCCCTTATTGATGCGATCTGGCGAGCGCATGGGCCGGAGACGCGTGTGGGAGGAGATCGATGCCGACTCGGCCAAGTCGCGTCGTTGCCAGTCGTTTTGAATCATCTCGCTTGCTGCCAGGTTGAAATTCTCCCAGGGAGGCTCCCGTGGACCTTGCGACCATTGACCACCTGCTCACCACGACGCGCTCGGTACGAAAGCGCCTCGACCTGACTCGTCCGGTGCCGTCAGAGGTCATCGACCGCTGCATTGAGATCGCGATGCAAGCCCCGACCGCCTCGAATGCCCAGCACTGGCATTTCGTGGTCGTCACCGACGCCGAGAAACGTGCGGGCATTGCCGCTGCCTACAGGAAGGCGTTCGCGGTCTATGCGGCCGCGAAAGAGGGGGAGATCCCCGCTTCCGGGCAGATGGCCAGGGTCGCCGATTCGGCAGTTTACCTGGCCGAGCATCTGCATGAGGTGCCCGTACACATCATCGGCTGCGTGGCCGGACGCTTTGAAAACCAGCCTGTGGCCGCGCAGGCTGCGGCCTACGGGTCGATTCTACCGGCCGCGTGGTCTTTGATGCTGACACTGCGTGCCCGTGGAATCGGGTCCGCGTGGACCACCCTCCACCTTGTCCACGAACGGGAGGTTGGCGAACTGCTCGGCATTCCCGCATCCGTGACGCAGGCCGTGATGCTCCCCGTGGCATTCTACACCGGCCACGACTTCAAGCCTGCGGACCGGCGTTCACCGAGCGAGTGTACCCACTGGAACACGTGGGGACATCATTCTCCTGACGAGGCGATTGCGGGTTCCTGAGGACCGGACGCGAGCAGGCCGTGCTCGCTCAGGAACTCGGTCGTGTGTTCCCACAGGCGAGGAAGAGCGTTTCGCATTTCGTGATCGGTGTCGACCTCGCGCAACCGCGCGAACCCGCAGCGCCGGACAAACTCTCGCGAGGTATCGACGGGCACGATCTCGTCGTGGATGCCTGCCAGCACCAGCACCGGCCGTTCGCCGGGACACGGCCACGGCGCGTGCGTGACGACGTCGTGATAGAAATTGCAGTGAAGTGGAAGCGGGCGCCCTTCCGCGTGATGGTGAAATTCCATGTACTCTTCGGAGCACCATCGAGCGAGTCGTTCCGGGCCGAGCAGTGACGTCCAGCGCCCGACGGGATCGAAGGCCGGTGCGAGCAGTACGAGCGCATCCGCCCTTCCTCCAGCGGCTGCATGAAGTGCTGCTGCGTAGCCTCCCAGGCTTGAAGCAACGACGATCAACGGCTGTTTTCTGTCGAATCCTGCGGCTTCGAGACGCGGCTGTTCGAGCATTCGAGAGACCGTGGGATGTGGAAAGTCTCCTGCATTCAGATCCGGGCTGCGCACTTGCATCCCGTGGCGAGCAAACGCGTCTCGAAAAAAGACGGCTTTGGTCGATGCGGGGGACGAGGCGAACCCGTGCAGGTACAGGACGGCAGGCGTGATCATGGGGCGGGGGTTCGCCATCTTGGGTCAGGTGCCTGCAGGAAGTCGTCGAGGACGTTCGCCGAGACGCAAGGACGCGCGGGTAGGAGCGGAGAATCGTCGGCAATGCGCTTCTACCGTCTTCGCCTGTTCGCCTGTCTTCTGGCCGTCACGACTGCGTTTGCCTTCGCAGCACGACCTTCCCACGCCACGCCCCTGGCGATTCCCAGTGCCCTGCCAGGTCTGCCCGCGACGCTGCCGCCGCCCGTTGTCGGCGTTTCCCCCGCGTCGCCCGAACCGCACGTCGGCGGCGTCTCCTATGCGCTGGCGCGCGGATGGAACAGCCTGTCGTTTCCCCTTTCCAGCGTACTCTGGGCAAGCGGCTTTGGACGCGCGGTCTATCTGTGGACTCCGCGCGGTTACATGCCGCAGGACCTCTTGCACGCTCCCCGCCAGATGGACACCGGGCGCGCCTGCCTGCTGTGGGCCGACCGTCCCCATACTGTGCTGGTGCGAGGAACGACCACGGCCCGCCCGGCCTCCCTGCGGCTCGAGCCGGGCTGGAACCTGATCGGTTGTCCGACGCGTCGCGCGCTGCCCTGGCGTTCGGTCGTGTTCACCCGAGAGGGGGGGGTGTCGGGCACCGCACCGACGGTTGCCGGGGAAGCCGCTGCTCCGTCGTCGGCCTGGGTGTTTGCCAGCGTGCTGAGTGGTCGCCGTGGCTGGATGGACATTCGTGCAGCCGGACAGACCATGCTGGCTGGCGACAGCGTGTGGATCTATGCCTGGCACCGGCTGAGGTTGAACTGGAATGTCACGCCTCCAGCGAGGCGACCGCACGTCGCCTGGGTGTATCCGGCGGTCCTCGTGGCGGGTCAGGTCGCCGAGGTGCACGGGCGCGGATTCGGAACGCCTGGCGACGCGTTGCTCATGGTGGGAGGCGTGCTGGTCCCTCCCTCCGACGTGCTCACGTGGACGCCTGGCCGAATCCGCTTTCGCGTACCGGCCGGGATCACTCGAGGAACGCTTGTGGTGATGGTTGGACGTTATCCGAGCAATGCGGTCGCGGTCCGCGCGCGGACGCCTGTCCGTCCAGGGTTTTCGACCCTGCGTGGCCGCGTGTACTCCTTGCAGGGCCGGCCGATTGCGCGTGCCCAGGTGATGCTTGAGGACGGGCAGATGGCCCTGACCGCGAACAACGGAACGTTTACGATTGCTCCGGTCCGGCCGGGTTTGCATCAGGCCTACATTTCTGCCGCTGGCTATCGTGAGGTTTGCGACGAGGTGCATCTTGCACCGCATCGCGATTGGATTCTGCACGCGATACTGGAGGTCGCCACAATGCAATCGCCCTCGCCTGGCGTCGAGCCACGCGCTACCCTGTGGGTGGGGGCTTCGGGGAGGCGCATTCGTGGCCGGCGGATCTGGGTGAAGAGCATCGGAGTCTGGGAATACGGAGATCACGCACGAGAGTGGGCGAGATTCTGGAGATTCCATTCCGCTGGCGGGTCCAGAAGGTGGATCTCGGCGTCGAATGCGCGGGTCGGGAGAATCTACGTCATTCGCGTGACGTGGGGAGAAGCCGGACGGCCGGACCGCTCGTCGATGAGCTTCCGAAGGCTGACCGGACCGACCGATACGGTGCACCTCGACTACCCGTGAGGGTCGGCGCCTCCGGCGACCCACAGGCACGTCTCGGCTTGCTCAGTGGGGTGCGGAACTGCCCGCGAGACCACAGATTTCTTGGGTAAACGGGGGTGCCACGCCAAGATGCGCGAGTGGAACACCGAGGTCAGGCGGAACCGGGGAGGTGATTTCAATGAAGTTTCCTTTCAATGGGCAGGTGAAGGCCAGTCTCCATGCGTGCAGTGCGAGGCGGTGCAGACCGAACTGCTCTCGGAAGAGGCGATTGTGTTCACCCTTGCCGTACCGCACGTCGCCGATGAGCGGGTGGTCGACGTGCTTGAGATGGCGGCGGATCTGATGGGCCCGTCCGGTCTTCGGGATGGCTTCGATGAGGCTATAGCATCGCGGAAGATCGGGGCGATCGATCACCTGCAGCGTCCGGACGTCTGTCACGGCGTCTACGCGGGGACCGCCGCGCGGTGCGCGTCGGATGGGGTGGTCAATGGTCAGCGACGCTGGTGTCGCGCCTCGCACGAGTGCGATGTAGCGCTTGTCGATCCCCCCGGGGGTGCCGAAGAGAGCATGGAGCGCACGCGCCGCTTCACGATCGAGTGCAAACAACAGCACGCCGCTGGCCGACCGGTCAAGACGGTGTACGGGCCAGACGTATTGGGCAAGCTCATCGCGGACGCGACGAAGTACCACGTCGGTCGAGCGGTCCCATCCGCGGTGAACCGACAGTCCGGAAGGCTTGTCGACCGCGACCAGATGCTCGTCTCGATAGAGTATCTGCATGACCTCGTGGATCTTGGCGTGTACGCGACGGAGCTTCCTGCCGATGAATGCCACAAGACGCAGTGGTTTCTTCCGACAGTGCCAGTGTGTGCGTGGTCTCCTCGTAGCCCTGCCAGATGCCGGGATGTTGCGCGCCGGGGAGGTGCTCGATCGGAACAGAGGAATATCTTTCAACCCGGCGAACACTCGTGCTGGGAAGATTCTCAAGCGCGGGAGAGCGTGCCTACGTGATGTGGAAGTTGCGCTCTGGGGGGAACAGGGGCCTCAAGCGGATAATCCTGTTATTTATTGCGTTGGAAGGACTCCTGCTTGCGGGTCCATACGCCTTCGCATCAGCCGCTCAAGTTCGTTATCGCAGACCGGTCAATC
>JAJXVI010000217.1 GCA_021782195.1 bacterium
CGTTGTGGAGCCATCCCAGCTCGATCTTGGAAGTCTGCTGTATGGCGCTGTCGCGCGTACAAGCCTCGTGGTGCGCGCCGACCCACCCTCGGTTGCGGTCGAGTGTCACGTCTGGGTCAATGCTCGAAATGTGCGGGTCGGGAAGGTGCAAAGTGGTACCACCTGCAACGTACCCATACAGGTCCCGACCCGGCGCCTGGAAGCCGGACACGCCTACCGACACACCGTGCACGTCGAAACGAACCTGGGGACGATGGAGGTACCGCTGCGGTACGAGGTGGTCGAACGCCATCTGCTGTTCTGGCTGTGGACATTTGGAACCGCGTTGTCGTGCGCGATGGGGTTTGGTGTCGCGCGTGCGACAATGGCAAGACGCTTTGAGCGGATGACCGGCTGGTTGAACGGCGGCATGCATCGTGTCGACCTGTTGGGCGGCATGTTCTGGTTCGCCATGCTTGCGCTGGGTGTGGCGTTTGCCGGGGCCTGGTTGCTCGACGCTCACCGGAAAGGGCGTGATGAACATCGTTAGCCGATCGGGTTTTACTGTCCAGGAGGTGTTTCGTTTTGCGGGTGGAGTCGCTGGTGGTCGCCTGTTCGCCTCGGCTTCGCTGGCCTTTCTGGCTTTCATCGTGCCGGGCTACGCGCAACCTTCTGCGCGAACGGTGCTGACCGCTTCCGGACCGCCTGCGACGAGCGTCCCGGAAGAAGCGCCTGGCCTGACCTCGTCGATCTGGCACAGCATGGTGGCGACCCCGTTGCCGTGGCTCGTGGGAGCCGCAGTTCTCGGGGTGGCGGCCATTCTGCTTGTCGTGGCGACTGTGCGATCTTCGGGCCTCGAGGCCGACGATCGTGTGCGTCGTCTTGTGGGCCATGCCGCGCAGGCTGATGACCCCACGGGCTCGAGTCACCCTGCTTCGCGGGGCATGGCGAGGTCAGCTCGTCTGGCGCAGCTGGTTGACCCAGAACTGGGGCACGCGGTTGACCCGGCCGACCGAGACGACATGTCGGACCCTTCTGGAAATGACGCCCCTGACCGTTCCGAGTCGAGCGATGCCGCGTCAAGACGCGGGCGTCGCGCACCTTCACCGGCGGCTCGCGTCTGGGATCTGTCCGTACCGACGGGCGCGGTTCCGCTGACCCCAGGTCAGGTCGACAATCTCAAGAATTCCATGAGCACGCAGGGCGAGCCTCGTCGACCGTCCGCGCCAGGCAGTGGGCAGTCATCGCAGCCCGGACGACCATCACCGAAGGGGGCTGCCCCAGTACTCCCCGCTCCTGGCGCTCCCGTGCGATCCACGCAGGGCGCCACTTCCGAGCCTTCGCCGACCGTCGACTGGACGGCCAACCCGACGTCAGATCGACTGGCTGAACTTGTTGCCGACATCGCATCGGCACGCGGTCCGCAGCCGGAGGTTGGAGGTTCGCCGAATGCGCCGTCGTCCGACCGTCCCCTGGCAGACGATCGCGCTCCGGGGGCGGCGCCTCGCCGGCCCCCGTCCCCTTCCATCCCCGACACCGGCAAGACCGGACGTTTCATGCAGTCGCTCTCCTTCGACATGCAGACGCGTCTTCAACAGGCGCTCGGCGGCGCGTCACCGGAATCACCCAAGCCCGATGCGGTGAGGGACAACGCGCCCGGTGACGCGCCTGGGAACGCGCCCCTTCCCGAATCCCTGTCTGCTCCGCCGTTGCGCGCCGTGCCTGGCGCCGCAGCGTCCTCGAGCGGCGTCGAACCCACCGCACGCCCAGGAGCCCGTGCGGGTGCGAAGTCGCCTGCGCCTTACCAGATTCCACAGACGGGCAAGACCGGGAGGTTCATCGCGTCCGTGGGATCAGATCTTCAGAGCAGGCTTGCCGACGTCCTGGGACACTCGGAAATTCCCGCTGATGACGAGGAAGTGGATCCGTATGCTCAGGCGCAGGATGCGACATCGCGTGCCCCCCGGCCAGGGGAGGCACCTGTTTCTCAGAGCCCCAAGACTGCCCCGTCTTCCGCTCAGGGCGATGTGGTCGACCGGGAGCGCGGAACGCCGAGGTCACGACGTAATCTGGAGACCGTGACCGACGATGCGCAGGAGATGATCTCGCGTGCTCTTTCCCGTCCTCCGGATGAAACAGGAAAGACTGACCGCTTCTACCAGACGGTTGCTTCTGATGTCCAGGCTCGAATGGAGAAAGCCATGGCGGGCCAGCAAGAGGAAGTGGACGAACGTCCTCGCCCCCCTGAACCTGGTGGACGCGGCCTCCTTCGCGCGCGTTCGCCGCAGTCTGCGGAAGCCGGGAATGCCCCGGGACTGCTCAATCCGAACCGCGAGAAGCGTCCGACGGTTTTTTCGTCGAACCCTTCTGATCGCACCATCGCAGTGGACTTCTCCAACGATCTGGCCCGTGCAGGCCGGGGCGAGGAACTCAACCGCGAGGATGAACCGATGCGCAGTCCGAGCGACGTACCACGTCCTCCCGCGCACGACAGATAGACGCGAGGATGGCGCACGTGCCCGGTGAGCGGCGTCGTAGCAGGTTGCGCCCTGCCTCTTTCGTCCGTGCTCTTGCGCTGCTCGTGGCGGCAGTCTTCAGCGTTCTGGTTGCACTGGCGTGGGGAAGGGGCGGTTTCTCGCTCGTGCCGGTCTACATCGGCTACGTGGGGCTTTGCGTGGCGATGTTGCTGGAACTGGCCGCGCGGGCTTTTTCGCTTGTCGGACTGCGCGATCCGGTGTTTGCGTGGACGTTTCTCGGTTTCAGTACGGGAATCGTGGCCGGGTCGGTATTTGGCAGTCGCGCCTCGGGAAGGTCACGGCGTGCCGTGCGCGCGCTGCAGATCGGGACGGTGTGGGTGTTTCTTCTTTTGCTTGGTGGCTGGTGGGCTGCTCATCGTGCCTCCGTGGCGATCCCCCCGCCGCGCGCACGCGCGCTTACGGGAGGGCGCCCGGTCCGACGTCCCTTCTCCCGGCATCGCTGAAACTGCACGACACCGTGAAATGGCCAAGACACGCTTCTCCGCTGGAGGAAACGATGCAGCCTGTCAGACGGTACGTGGACGGTGGAGCTCGTCGGTGAGCGCGTGCATAAGCTCCGGGTAGACGTAGGTTGGAAGTGAGCAACCTGGCGCGAGGATGAAGCGGGTCTGGCCGCCTGCGTCAATCGCCGTCCGTACCTGGGCGCGCACCTCGGCCGCCGACTGGCTTGTGAAGCGGCTGAACTCCAGCCCACCCATCAGTACGCCCGCGGTTTTCTGGCGAGCTTCCGACAGCGTGGGCCCTGCTCCCTGGCTGTCAAAAGAGATGACGTGGGCCGGATACCCCGAAATTCGTTCGAAACAACTCCTCGAGCCGTGCGCGTGCACCACGTGGCATTCGCCGTGTTCGCGGACGGCCTCGAGCAGTGCGAGGTCGAACGGTTTCATGAAACGTTCGAACTGCGCGTCGGTAAGGTTCTCCTCTCCTCCTGGGACAGCCAGGAAGACGCCCGCGGCACCGCGTTCAAGGCTCCCTTTTGCGTAGCGGACAAGGTTCTCGTTGACGACCTTCAGGGCGGCTTCCAGTTCGTCAGGAGCTTCCCTCATGAGGGTAAAGATGGACTCCTTGACGACGTTGCGTCGCAGCGTATTCCATGCATTGAAGACAGTGTCCACGAACAGCGCAACCCCTCGCATCCGCCGCGCCAGGATTTCGATGACGGTCCACTGGTTTCCGAACGGTGTCTCCGCGGGATTGAAGGGTTCAAGCGCGTGCAACTGTTCCGGGCTGGAAAGTGTCTCGATTCCTCTCGGCATGGGGTACGAGGAGTCATTCATCACTTTCAGCAAGTCAAGATGGTATGCTTCGAAGAAGTGCAGGTGAGCCTCTGCGGTCGTTTCTGGAGCCGTGTGCTGGGTCCCCAGGTGAACCCAGGCCGTGAACGGGGGACGCTCTACCGGTACGCCGGAGAGCACGTTTCGCATACGTTGCAGTCTGTCCATTCAAGAATCTCCCCATCGTAAAGTCGAGGTGTCGTAAACAAATTTTGCGAGTACCTCTGCGGGACCGGCAGGCAATCGTCGCAATCCCGACTTGACCCGCGCGAGGGCTTTTGCCTCACGATTCATGGCGACGACGAGATCCCTGTTGTTCTGTACGGGAGGGGCTGTTCCGTGAGTATTCTCGAGGAACGTATGTAGCGATGAAAGAGGGATCGATCGTCGTGGTGCGTGGTTCCACGATGCCAGCGCAAGAGCTTCTGCGTCGGCGATCTGGGCGCCTGCGCGATCTGCCATATGAAGGTACAACGTGCCGCCTCCCATCCGAGTGTAGACGGCCATGTAGTAATCGCCGGTCCATGCTTTCACCGCCGCGATGGCGGCCTTGAGCGTTGGATGTGCCTTGAGCGCGGTCCGGTTTGCGTCAGAACGGAGCCGTGCGTAGTAGTCGGCAGCCTGGTCCTCGCTCACTTCGCTCATGTGCATCCCGTGTTTGTCGACCCATTTCATGAAGCCGTCGTAGCGCATGCGCAGCACGACGGCCTTCGAGGGAAGGGGGGCGTTGAATCTGGGGAGTTCCTCGTGCGCTCGGGCGCCAACCGTCGACACGATGAAAATTCCCAGGGCTGTCAGGAAGCGTTTCACAGTCACACCTCGTACACGTCTGTAGTCGTTCCACTTTCTTCTCTCACGCGTCTGCTCCTGTGGAGAACTGACCGAAAACCCGCAGACCCCGTGTGCGGTCATGAGTGACGTTTCTGGTCGGGCCTCCAGTGACGACGCGTTGCGTCTCGACGCACCGTTGCTTTGCGTGAGACCCCCGTCGACGAAGGATCGCGCGGTTCTCGTGCGGGAAAGTGGCACTGCGTGGCCTGTGCGCTGCCGTTGCAACCTGCATGACCGGAACCCCGCGCCCTGGCCTGGGAGACCGACGCCGACCAGAGCTCCCTGCACACGCCCCGTTGCAACCTGCGTGACAGGAACCCCGCGCCCCGGGAGAGAACTGCATCAACGTATCACCCTCACCCGGTCTGACGCGGCAATCGTCGCACGAGGAGCTTTCCTGTGCTTGAGCGAGGGATTTCCATCCTGACGCGAGATGCGAACCTCACGAAATTCCAGCTTGCGTGGCATCGATGTACGGGCAGGGGAGTTTTCAATGTGGCTCTCTCGCGGTGATGCGCCGACGAATGGAGCCCGCGCCGTCAACCTGCGTGTGGGTTCGACCACGCTCGGAACGCCTCGATTGTAAGGGAGTTGAATGTACCACACCATCAAGGTCGATCACGAAAACGAGGTCGCGCGGGTGACACTGGCCCGTCCGGCGGTGCACAACGCTTTCAATGACGAGATGATTGGCGAATTGACCGACGTTTTCGAGCAACTCGACGAGAGCACGGATGTGCGGG
>JAJXVI010000218.1 GCA_021782195.1 bacterium
CGGCGTTCGGTCTCGTCTTCGTGCCCGGCTCGGTGCTGCTCATGGTCGATTCCTCCTGCACGGGAGGAGTTCAGAGCACGTTGCTGGATCCCTGCTGACGAGGTGCGTTCCCCGTGACGCTCGGGCGGTCTCGCCTGGAAGGACGCAATCCTGGCGTCCTTCTGCGCGCATTCGGCGCAGGGTGCGTTCCCCGTGACGCTCGGGCCGTCTCGCCTGGTCTGCTCAAACCACGCGAATTCGGCCTTCATTTCTGATTGCATTCACGCCCCAACTGTCGTACACTCGGTGTACGCACCTCCCACGGCGAGTGGCAGACTGCCCTCGGTAATCGCCCTGTCGACGGGCGGGTTTGCTGCGTGTGTCTGGGTTCGCTAGCGATATTTCTGGCGTCAACCTTACGCCGAAATGCCACCTGATCGGATGACCGGAGAGAGAGCATGGCAACCACTGTTCCGATGTCCCCCGTCCTGCGTGATCTCGTGATTGAGACCGACCTTCGCGGTCACTGTCTTCTTGAAGACCCGTCGCTGAACAAGGATACCGCGTTCAGCGAGGCTGAGCGGGAGGAGTTGGGGCTGCTGGGCCTGCTTCCTCCGCATGTAACCTCGCTCGACGTACAGGCGCAGCGCGTCTACGAGGCGTATCAGGCCAAGGACACCGACCTCGAGCGTCACATCTTCCTGCGAGCGCTGCAAGACACCAACGAGGTGCTCTTCTATCGGTTGCTTGACGATCACATTGCCGAGATGATGCCGATTGTGTACACGCCCGTGGTGGGTACCGCCTGTCAGCGGTTCTGCCACATCTATCGGCGTCCGCGCGGACTTTTCGTGCCCTATTCGCAGCGCGACAGCATTCCCGCCATCCTGCGGAATGCTCCACGCCGCCACGACGCGAACGTCGAGGTCATCGTGGTTACCGATGGGGAGCGCATTCTCGGTCTGGGGGACCAGGGGGCGGGTGGCATGGGAATTCCCATCGGAAAGCTTTCACTCTACACACTTTGCGCGGGAATTGACCCGGCGGTGACGCTTCCGATCTTGCTCGATGTCGGTACCGACAACGCGGCCAACCTGGTCGACCCGCTCTATCTGGGATGGCGTCACGAACGCATTCGCGGAGCTGACTACGACGCGTTCGTCGAGCAGTTCGTGCAGGCGCTCGAGGAGTGGGCTCCCTTCGTACTGCTGCAATGGGAGGACTTTGGCAAGGATCACGCTCGCAGACTGCTTGATCGCTACCGAAACCGTCTCTGCACCTTCAACGACGACCTGCAGGGCACGGCGGCCGTGACGGTGGCGGGTTTGCTGGCCGCGGTGCGTTCGACCGGCGCGCGCCTGGGCGACCAGCGCGTGCTGATCGTGGGGGCGGGGACGGCCGGGGTAGGCATCGCCGATCTTCTCGTGAAGACGATGGAAGAAGAGGGAATGAGCCGTTCGGACGCGCTGTCGTGTCTGCTGCTGGTCGGGCGCGATGGTCCCCTTGTGGCCGGCGCTTCGCAGTTGACCGCACAGCAGCGACCGTATGCGTGGCCGGCCCAGCGCTTTGAAGACTGGGGAGCGCGTGATTCGCTGGAGCAGGTCGTGCGCCACGCACGTCCCACGGTACTGATCGGGGTGTGCGCCCACGGCGGAATCTTCACCGAGCAGGTGATTCGCACGATGCGGGAAGCCGCCCCGAGACCGATCGTGTTCGCGCTGTCAAACCCGAACTCGAGTTGCGAGGCCGATCCGCACGATGTCCTTCGATGGACCGACGGGATGGCTGTGGTTGCGACCGGCAGTCCTTACGATCCGTGGCGCAGCGAGGGCCGTGAAGTATCGGTGGCGCAGTGCAACAATGCGTACGTGTTTCCCGGGGTCGGACTCGGAGTGCTTGCGGCGCGTGCTCGACGTGTCACTGACGGCATGTTCATGGCGGCCGCGCGCGCACTGGCTGACCTTTCGCCTGCGCTGCATGCTGCTGATGCGCCGCTGTTTCCACCTCTTGCGGCGATTCGCGAGGTGTCGAGAACGGTTGCCCGCGCGGTCGCCCTCGCAGCGCAGGCCGAGGGAGTGGCCCCTGAAATTTCTGAGACCGAACTGCAACTCCGCATCGCACAGCGTATGTGGATGCCGCGCTACCCCAGGGTACGCCCGCGTGAACGACGCACCGCTCCCACCTAGCCGGAGGGCCGACGTACCGTCGCACCAGTCGCTGTTGACGGCGTGATCGACGCGGCCGACCCTTGCCCACCGCGCACGGAGCTGCCCGGGCCAGAGCGGCCGTGGCTCGGCCTTCCGGGATGAGGAGACACCCCATATGTTTCGACTCCGATGTTTGCAGGTCTCTGAAGCTTCGCGTGAGCGAAGCGCGTTGGAGTGTAGCGACGTCTTCGTACCAGACACGCTGGCCGAATCGATCGGTGACTCAACCGCCGCAGGATCGTGTGAGAGCGACCCTGACTCTCCCCGATTTTCCGCGCCGGCCGGCCCTGTTGTTGGCGATTCGTGGCCGGAGGTGGCTTCGTTCGAGGACGGAACGGGTCAGACTGTCGTGGGCATGCAACTTCGGCAGCTCGTCCTGGCGCTCGATATTCTGGACCCTTCCGAGGTGACCGTCTACCAGGAGGAGCTTGTCGAGTACCTCGACCGACAGATCACGATTTTTGAACGTCTGGTCTCGCAGGGCGGTCCTCAGGAACCTGCCGACCAGATCCTCTGGGGGTTGGCCCAGCTCAGACTGCTTGCGGAGGATCTGGCAGGCGTCTCGGTGAATGAAGCCCTGTGGAGGATTGATGACGCAGAGCTTGCGCTTGGCGCTGGCCGCAAGCTCCTCCCTCCAGTCTGAATGCCGAAAGGAGTCCCGTTGGACACGCTCACGAGTACCCCCGCCTCTCGCGCCGTAACGCCTCAGGGTGGAATGGGTCCGGCCCGGACAGTGTCTGGCGCGTCTCGCCACAACCTTGCCCTTCAGGGTACGATGCGTCAGGCTGCAGACCAACTCTATCAGCCGGACGGCACGTTGTTTTCCGTCATTCCCAGCGTGAGCCAGGGTGTTAATTCCGCCTCACGGCTGTTTGGACCCTCCAACTCCGCCACTCCCATCACTCCTGGGCCCATTACGACGACGCTGGAGCCAGGTCAGGCCTTCGGTGGCATGCCACCAGGATCTGACTACTGGAGCCAGACCGGCACGATTGTGCACTCCAGCGCACGTGGGCAGTGGGTTGACCTGGGCAACGGGGTACGCCGATGGGAGGGTGCCGACGGCTTCAAGCACATTCAGGGGCTGTCCATGGATGGCACCCCCGTGACGCACTCGATGCAGGGGCAGAACGAGTGGTGGTTTGTCGAACAGAATCGCCTCAATCCTCAGATTCGAACCAGCGCGCAAGAAGCCGCGCTGGCCAGTCCGGGGAAACCGGAGACCTTCCAACCCAGAGGTCTGAACGCCTCTCCAATGGAGATCACCCAGCATCCTCCCGCAGCGGATGGTGCTCAATGGTCGATCATCCGACAGGCCAGCGGAGATACGGTCAACATCTATAGCCAGTCTCCTCTTGACATACACGGGGTCCAGAACGTGGCCCAGGCAGTGTCCGACGCCCCTCCTTCTGTCTATCCGCACGGCCGAAGTGTCTATGTGCTTGACAGGCTTGGCGAAGTGCGCACAGCCGGCGGCACCAGCGTTTCCAATGCCGCCGGGACGACTTTCGGAACGGATCTCACCGCAACCCGGGACATGCTGGCCCGTTCGACTGACACCGCCTATACCCTCAATCACGAGGCGGGTCACGTACTCGATCACACACCGGGTGGGGCACTTTCTGAGACTGCGACAAACGCCAGCGGTAACAGGATCTTCGGCCAGGGAAGACTCGAGAACGGGGCCCTCGGCGAAGTTGATCTCCGCAGGTCTGACTTTGTCTCGGAATACGCCTCGCGTAATGCCGCCGAAGATTTTGCCGAGACGCATCGCTATGCACTGGAGATGCGTCAGGGCTACAACGCCCAGAATCCAGGTGCCGATCTCTTCAATCTCGACGGTCCCGGTTTCCGCCAGGAGTTGCAAAATCGGGGCATTTCTCCGGGTCTTACGAACAAGATGGACGTGGTGGCCGACCAGTATCGTGCGTCCGCTGCACGTGCATCGCAGCCCGAGGCCGCCATGCACGCTCCCGTGGAGGCGCGCACACCGGTGCCGTTAAGCCCGGAACCACCCGTCACCGATGCGCCGGCTGCGACCCGCCTGGCGGCGGCCGACCTTCCCGAGGTTGCGCCGGCCGCGGAAGGAGTGTCTACGCTTGGAAAGGTGGCAGTCGTTGCCGAAAAGGCGGGCGGAGCCCTCGCGGTCGTGGGAGGAGGCTTCCAGACTGCGCAAGGGGTCGGCGAACTGCGCAGTGGTCACGTCACCAACGGTGTTGCCGATACCGGCCAGGGCGCGTTGAACGTTGCCGGTGGCGCGGCAATGCTGGTCGGCGGTGCGGCCTCGACGGTTGCGGCGCCAATTGCGCTGGGAGCCGGTGCGCTCATCGACGGCGGTCGCGACGTCATCAACGGGGTGCGTGAGCACGATACGGAGAAGGTCGCGGTTGGCGGGGCCAAAGGTCTTGCGGGCACGCTCATGGCGGCTGGAGGGGTCGCCGCCGCAACGGGAGCGGGGGCTCCCGTGGGCGCTGCCCTGGCCCTTGCGGGTGGTGCCATCTACGCCGGAGCGGCCGTCTACGAGCATCGCAAAGCAGTAGAGCATTTCGCCTCGAACGTCTCCAACGAAGCCCTCAAGGGAGGCGAGAGGGCCGCGCACGCCGTGGAAAACCTGGCGAGTGGCGCGCGCGTCGCCGCTGGGACCGCTGCCGATCAGGTTGCCACGACCCTCGGCGGTGCCATCCACGGAGCTCAGTCGTGGGTACAGCGCTGGTTCTGAGCCGATGGGTCAGGCAGAAGAGGAAAGAGAATCGTGATGATCATCAATATTGTTCGTATGCAGAACGGCAATCCCGACCCTCAGCAGATTGTCGCCCGTGCTGACATCGGCAAGGAGGGTGTGCAGCTCGACGTTTTTGAGCCCAGTCTGCACGATGACCTCCAGAACCTGTTCACCCAGCCTCTCCCGCGCTTCGGTCCCGGCGGTGCGATGCCCGGCGGCCAGTCGATTGATGCAGTGTCGACCTTCAAGCCGTGGGAACCGGAGGGACTCAAGCTCATTCCGCCACGCCTTACCACGATGGGGCTTGGGTATACCGTGCCCGACAAGAAGTAACGGGCAAGGTCGGCCATTGCGCCCGGTTGGCTCCTGGCGTTTCGCCGGGCGCAATGGCGATGATTTTCCATGTCCGTTTTACTGGCATACCGATATGCTCCTGGCGTGCAGCTTCGC
>JAJXVI010000219.1 GCA_021782195.1 bacterium
CTGCTTGAAGGCGCTACGCTTCAGGCCTACGGCGCCAAGACGATTCCGGAGGGCGGCTGGTTCGCAATGCCGCGTACCGCAGCGAACGGTGCCCTGGTTCTGGGCGATGCCGCGGGCATGGTGAATGTCCCCAAGCTCAAGGGAATCCACTACGCGATCAAGGCGGGAATCCTCGCGGGAGAGACGGTATTCCAGGCCCTTCTGGGAGAGGACACCACCGTGGCCACCCTTGGTCGTTTCCACGAGCGTGTCAAAGAGAGCTTCATCGGACGCGACCTGTATGCAACGCGCTACTTCAA
Organism: bacterium; assembly: GCA_021782195.1. Taxonomy (GTDB): domain Bacteria; phylum Vulcanimicrobiota; class Xenobia; order RGZZ01; family RGZZ01; genus JAJXVI01. Next base: position 300 of record JAJXVI010000219.1, read on the forward strand.
GGAGTACTTTCACGGTGGCTTCATTCCTGGCCTGGTCAAGTCCGGGATATCGTTCTTTACGGGCGGTTCGCTGCCGCCGGGTACCGGTCGGTTGCAGCCGGACTATCGTGGCATGGAGAGCATTGCCGACTACTATCGCGGACGGCCCGACGCACATCCCGAGAAACCGGCCTTCGACAAGAAGTTGACGTTCGACAAGCTTGACGACATCTATTTCTCAGGAACTTCGCACGAAGAAGACCAACCGTCGCACCTGATTGTCAAGGACCTCGACCTGTGTGTAAATCGTTGTACAGAGGAGTACGGGAACCCCTGTCAGCATTTCTGTCCTGCCAGTGTCTATAACATCGTGACCGACGAGGCCGATGGTCGTCGGAGCCTGTTGGTGAACGCTCCCAACTGCGTGCACTGCAAGACGTGTGACATCAAGGATCCCTACCGCAACATCCGCTGGACCGTGCCCGAGGGAGGGGGCGGCCCGAACTACCGAGATCTGTAGCTGTTCGTCGCATCCCCCCCGCGCCATAGTTCCGGACGGGGGGCGCTGGGCACGCCCCGGCCCGTGCTCAGCGGTAGAAATCGGCGCTCCAGGCCGGAATCACGGGATGGTCCGGTTTCTCTCTACGCATTTGCGCATAGCGTTCAAAAAGCGACGGGAATGACAGGGCCAGTGACGAGACGCAGCCGTGACGAATCAACACCTCGTCAAACGTGGCGGTCGCGCCGGATACAGTCTCGTTGTTTGCATCAGCCTGGAAAGTGGCGTGGAACCTGTGCGCGACTTCCCGCACTTGCGCAAGGCGTCCGACCCGGATGTGCAGGACACCCATCGAGAAAAGCCGCGATGCGAGGAACCTGCTCAAGATGTCGGTGTGCGGGTTCAACCAGTGTTCCGTGGGACTGTTGAGCGTGACATGCGTATCGGGGCGGACCTGGGTGTGGAGCCAGGCGTCCACACCGGTCGGAACCTCCAGGGTCGGGTAGGCGTCGTTGAGCGTTTCCAGGGCGTTCTCGTCACTCGCCCCCTGTACCACGTGTTCGATGAACATCAAATTGTTCTGGAGCGCGCGCGTTTCTGGACCCAGGCACGCCTGGGCAGCCCGGTCGGCTCTGTATGCGGTGAGCGTGTGCGCCAGGACGTCGCAGAGCCCGCTCTGTCCGTTCCCCGACACGAGCACTTCGTGTGATGCACTTTGGAGCGTTTGGGGGGGACGGTCCGTCCAGTATCCGGGGATGTGAGCTCCCTCGAACCGTTTTTCCTGCCCCGGTCCGGTTGCGACGATGACCGTGTCGAACGCAACCGGGGCATGATTGTTCCACCCTATCTCCCAAGGCGAGTCGGCGCGTCGTGCAAAGTGGTCGACGCGAACTCCCGTCACGAGTCGAATGCCCCGTGTGGCGGCCAGTACCCGGAACTGCGATAGAACCTGCTCCGCGACGGTACTTGCGGTTCCGGTCTGCCAGTCCAGGAAGGGAAGGCCCGCGCTGGGATTCATGGAATTTTCGCGGGGCCATTCGTGAATGTGCGGATGCAGCCATCTGGATGTGCACGCACGCAGACCGAGGAAAGGCTCGGCATCCTGCTCGAGGACGGTGACCTGGCACCCACGCCTGGCGGCCGCCACCGCGGCTGTCAGGCCGGCGAAGCCTGCGCCGATGACGCAGACGCGCTGGTCGGGGCGGACTGTGTTGTCACGCGAGAGGGCAAAAATGAGATTCAGCGCGCGTACTTGCTGGAGGTATGCGCTGAGATTGCGCTCCAGGCAACCCAGGATGTACACTCCTGGCGAGCCGGGTACCGACGCCAGACGAACTGCGTCGTCGAGTGGATTGATCAGCACAGTTCTGGCTCCCTCGTGTCGATGGGGATGGGGTGTGCAAGACTCATCTGCAGCACGGACGCCCCGCCGCAAGCAGGCGAACGGCCAGTTCGTGGGGATCGCTGACGCGTGCGATGAGCCGGGCATAGGTCTTGCAGAACCATTCAAGAAATTCCTCGTCGCAGTCTTCTACGTGTGCGCCCGCGAAGGCTTTCAGGTCGGTTTCGTTCATTTGTACTCCAGGAACGTCAATCTAGGGTCAAAGGGTGTAAAGGCGCATTTTTCACGGCAAAAGGCTCACACGTGCCTGAGATCTGCGTACGATGAGCGTCGCCTCACGCTGGGCTCCGCGCTTTCTCGGAGTTCGTTCGGGAAACAGGGCGTTGGTTGCGCCGGTAGTCTTGCATCGCTTCCGGGCGAGAGACGCGTCGTTGCATCATTTCGGGGCGAGAGACGAGTTGCAGTGTGACGCAGGTTGCGGAGTACCCTGGGATGGGCATGAAGGTTTTCGGTCTCGTTCTCGAGTTCCGAATTGAAGTGCGCCTTTCGTTGTTCAACCCGCTCAGTTTCACTGGCGTTGATGAGGATGGGCCATCCCGTACTCGAGGTAGCTCCGAAGGTCCCATCGGGCCAGTCCGTGGGAAGCAGGATAGAGGAAGTTGGTGATCAGCCAGACCCCGTGTACCCGCTGCAACTTCAGGTGGAGTGCAAGTTGTGGGTGGCCCGGGAGGTGGAATGAGACGTAGATGGGAACCAGCGCACCGTCGCGGCTTCGGATTGCCTTGCCGGGGTGTACGGTTGCGGCATTCATCTGGCCGTTGATGAACGGGTCGAAGTCAAGATAGAAACCGTCAGAGGGCTGTCGGGGAAGTGCTCGCACGAGAAGACGGTACAGATGAGGCTCCAGACGAGAGCGTTGCGAGCGAGTGAACGCTTCAAGCCGGTTGGCGCTCTTCTGGTAGGAGACGTAGAATGCCCTCGCGACACTGTCTGGGGAAGCAAACGCCGGGGAGGAAAGCGTCAGGAGGCATATCACTGCGACGAGGGTGCAAAACCCGCGCTTGTGCATAGCGCGATGATTCGATCTGTGGGTTGCGAACCCCTGCCGGCTTTTATGGGCGAAGGTCGCGGGTGTACTGGATGGCGCCTGCGTCCGGTCCGGCGACGATCCTTGCGGTCTCAGCCGCGCGCTCGAGGTCCGAGGCGTAGATCGCCAGCCAACCCGTCCCGTCTAGCATCTCGGCCATGTCGTGAGCTTCGGCCACGCCGTGCTCGTCGAGCGGGACATTCGTCCACCCGCGGGTCTTGCCGGCGGCGTTGAGTGCGGTCTCACCGTGACGGATGAGGTACACACGAGGAGTATCTTGCATTCGTTCCTCCTCGCGGAGAAATTGAAGAGCCCCGCTGTTACACGGGGCTCTCTCGTACCAAGATCTAGTGCTATAGCTAGAGTCGCATTGAATCCTGTTCTTCGCGTGGGATCATATACCCTGGAGGCAAGTTCCCACTCAAGGCCCGTGCATAACCCTCGTCACCGGGGCTCAACTGGACCTCGTAATTGTATGAGAAGCCGTCACTGCTCTCAGACTTGAAGTCACCGACCATTACTCCGCGAGCAAACAACTCCGCAAGGTGACTCTGCAGGAGCGGGTCGTCAGTGTCGAACGTGACTCGGTCTCGGCTCACGTGGATGATGCCAACGAAGTCTTCGTGGTATCTGTGTGAGGCGTACTTGCGTAACTTCACCACGTGTAAATCAGCGATCGTGAATGTCGACATACTCCATCACAGTATACAGCAAACGCTGCTCTCTATCCAGTCTGACAGGGTCAATGTAGAATTGCGCATACGCCTCCGCTGCTACCTCGTGCTTGGTGTCAGAACTGAAGACCCAATCGCCGACTCGATACCCATAGCGCCTTGCGAGCTTTCTGAGGATCAGATTGGGCGCGACACGTGTACCGGGCTTTCCGGTACGCAATTTGCGTACCGTCTGGTCCCAGTGATGTCCCACCTCGTGTAGCATCGAGTGCTGGGCCCTCTCAGTCGCAATCCCGAAATCTCCGCGGTACAGATAGATGGTGTGCGTGTGGTGGTCGTAGAGTGCCGGTAAGATTTTCCCGTTCTTCAGCACTATGAGGTTGTTGGTGAGGTTGATTCCATTGAGGCCTTCAAGATGCTTCGGGGGTACCTGCAGGAGCGTCTTGCGCACGATGTCTGGATCGACCGGGCCATGTCCATCAATGCGCACCTTCACTCCGTTAACGTCTATCGTTGAGGTCCCATCAAACTCTGGCATGGGAATGCCTTCGCCTTCCCTCGGGACAATAGCGAATTTGTTCCCGTGAAAGTCCACGTTCCTGACATCCATCGACCGGCCAGTCGGCGACGACATTCCCGACACGACGTCAGGCTCATCCGGCTCTTCCTCCTCACGATCGGCGTCGTCCTGGCCGCGGGGAGGGGAGCCACGGTCTGTCTCGCTGGCTTCGGAGGCGGCCGGTCTCTCCGGCTGAGCGCCCCCCTGAAGCGCCTCGAATGCTGCTGCCACCTCTCCGCCGGGGAACGACGTTCCAGGTGACGTCGTTTCCGCTCCAGGAACGCGTCCAAGTTTTCCGTATGAGCCCTTCGCGGCCACAATCGTGCAGCGGCACCGTGGGTGCAGAGGGATCTGCCCGTCCACGTCCGCCAGCGCGAAAGTCTGCTCATTGCGCGCCGCGCATCGAGGGCACGTCCGGTTGCCGATCACGGCCAGCCACTCGACGTGGCTGATGCCGAGTTCCTGATACGTGGCCAGCTTGCCACTGCTGTATGCCCAGGCCAGCTCGGTGCGAGCGACCATGTCCGCGCGGCCCCGCGGCCGGCTGCAGTCTACGACCTGTTCAATGCGGGCAATCCAGCTCGGAAACTCCTCACTGTCTCGGTAAGCCACGAAGAGCGTCTTCCGCAGCAACCGCAACGTGGTGTCATCCATGCGGACCATGCGCGACCCGGCCTGCTCGTGGAAGTACTGGGCAACGCGCTTGTTCCAGAGTCCGGGACTGTGTGCCGGGGATACGGCATCAGTGAATGGATAGCCCACGTCACGCCGTGCCCACCGGCGCCCGATGTTCGCTGCGTGCGCGTAGTAGCGCAGGAAACCGAGAGCGCGGCTCTCCCTGGTCTCTGCCAGTGCCTGGCGCACTGTATCGATCAGTTGTCGTACAACCTCGCGCTGCAACTCCGA
>JAJXVI010000220.1 GCA_021782195.1 bacterium
AGCATACACACCCCCGTCCCAGCACGCACCCCCGTCCCAGCACGCACCCCCGTCCCAGCACACCCCCCGTCCCACAGCGTTCGGGTGCAATGACCGGATCAGCATCTCCCGGACAAACAACGGACGGGAACCTCGCGTAAATCCAGGACGTTTTCTCTGGATTTGAGTCCGAGTTCAACGCCCTTCAATCGCATTCGTCGGTCGAGTCGGCGTAATCGTCTGTGTGACCCTTACCTGCAACGCCAGCACATCACCCGTATCGCTCTGGAGGGCACTCGGTCTCGATTCGACAGCGTCGTGGTCGGGGTTTGATCAGGATTTTCCAACCTTTGCCGGGAAGTCCTGATGGCAGCAGGAGGTTTGAGAACCTCGATCAAGCGCACGCTTGATCCACGACGGCAGTTGGCAGGTGAGACCCTGGGCACCCTGCTCGTGCAACGCCAGGAGGGGTTGATGAAATCCCGTCTGATGTGTGACGGCAGCACCCACAGGCTGCCGAAGGGGGAGTCCGGTGCGGAAATCGTGATCTCGACTTGCCTGGCCCACGCCCGGCGCTTCTTTGTGGACATCGCAGCGAGCTTTCCCGAGCAATGTCGGCAGGGTCTCGACAGAGCGTTTGGCCTTACACGCGCCCGGAACCACCGCATCATGCGCGCGCGAATCGGCCTCGTCCGCTTGTAGAAAGTTGCGGCGTCCATGGGGTGGGTCTTGAGCGCGCGCCACGCATCGACGACGAGTGGAGGACCGGCAAGGTCTACCTCAACCCGCAACCTCGAAGTCACGCCTTCCGCACAAGAAATTTACAGAAAAGAGGTTGCACAATCCGTCACCGGGTGCCCGACGCGTCGCCGAAGGGACCTGCAACCACCGTCAGCGACCGAGCCAGAGAGCCAGCAAACCCAGCACGGCAGGAACTGCCTGCACGATGGCGATGCGCGTCGATACGGTCACGCCCCCAAAAAGTCCGGCAACCGTAACGCAAGCGAGAAAAAAGGCCCTCAAGGCAATAGCTTCGGTGTGGCCCGGCACAAGGCTCCAGGCCAGACCAACAGCCAGAAAACCGTTGTAGAGCCCCTGGTTTGCTGCAAGCGTCGCCGTGAACTGCTGCTCCGCGAGTGAACGGCGAAAAATCTTCTGACCGATGGGTTTCGTCCAAAAAAACATCTCCAACATCATAAACCAGAGATGCTCCACGGCGACGAATGCGACGATGGCTACTGATATCATGCCTGGAGAATTCGCTCCTCTCACGCACTGTTCCCTTGCGGACGGGCGGCGGGTGCGCTTCCACCGCGAGGGGGAGCTGGCCGATGGCACACACCGCGGCATGTGAGCAGCAGCCCCCCGGCGGGTATGAGAAGCATGGAGGTGCGTTGTATGCTGGCTGACCTGACGCGCGAGGAAACTGAAACATTGTTACGGATCCTGACACAGGCCCATAGCCATCTGCGCATCGAAATCAACCGAACCGACAGCATCGAGTACAGAGACGTGTTGCGGCGCGATCTCGGCTTCATCGAAGGGATTGCTCGCAAGCTCGACAGTCTCGAGGCTGTCACGCACCATTGAAGCTTCCCTGAGCGACCTCCAGGGACGCACAGAGGCCACCGCGACCACACGTGTCACCCACGAGAGTTGCGATGGCCACTTTCTTGTGGTCCGGGAACGAGAAGGTCACCGGGGTCTGACAGGGAGGTCGCGCCCTCATGCGCGCAAGGTTACCGCCTGCGCACGGGCAGGCAGAGTGGTAAATCGCCCCCCCTCCACACGCGCAGGATTGCCGCTGCCTGCGTGCGGAGGAGGGGGACGAGAACCGCTACGCGAGACGACGGCGAGGCAGGAGCAGCATCCCAAGAAAAGCTGCAAGGAACAGGGAGAGGGCAGAAGGCTCGGGCAATGCCAGGGCGCCGTACGTGGCATTGCTGACGTACTGATACGAGTCGCCCGCGCCACTGGCTCCAGTAAATCCAATGTAGCCCACTGAACTACCGATGAGCGTGGTCAGGTTGACGGTCGTACTGCTGGTGTAGGTTGCAAGGGTAACCGTGTTGGTCAATACCTGGGTCAGCGTTGTGCCGTCATAGGTGATCATCACGGTGATCGGGTTTCCACTGGTGAGGTTGACGCTTCCTGGCGTCACATAGCTCCCGACAGCGCCGTCAGTCTGGAAAGCAATACCGCCGGGCTGGTTCACCGTGTCAAACTCCGAGGAAAAGATGTTCGTCAGGCCGTACACGCCAAGTCCGCTTCCGCCGTCATTGGTTGAAAGGGTGTTGACGCCGGAGTTCTGGAGCGAGAACGTCCAGCCGTCGCCGATTCCTCCTCCAAACTGGTAGGTAAAAGACATGCGGAACGAAGTGAGTGAAACCTGGGAATTGTACCAGATGCTGCTGTGCTCGTTCGTGACCTCTGTCACCAGCGTCATCGTATTCCCATTGATCATGCTTCCCGCAAGACTTCCGTTCTGGGTCGTGTTGCTGGAACTGAAGACCAACGCGCGGGCCGGCACGGCAAGCGCCCAGCATATCATCGTCGCGAGAACGACTGCGCGTAAAGACAGTCTCCCGGTAATCTTCATCGGACAGAGCACCTCCCTGGTATCCTGCAACCCCCTCCGGGCAGACACACTATACCGGTGCTCAATTCGAGCCTTCCAGTGACCCTTCCTGTCACCGGAAGACTTGAATTGACGTCGCAGTTTCCGAGGTCAGACCTGCATCTCGCGGAGTTCCTGGGCAGCCTCCACTTTCGGATACAGGGGGCGCGCCTCGTCGAGCAGTACGCCCACGTCGTCGTAACGAGGTGAAAAGTGGGTCAGCACCAGACGACGGGCGTCCGCCTTCGAGGCGACCAGTGCCGCCTGGCGTGCCGTTGAGTGACCGCTGTGAAGAGCCCGCGTCACGTGGGCCTCGCCATACGTACTCTCGTGGACGAAGAAGTCGGCGCCTCGCCCCAACGCCACCCCACCGTCACAGGGACGGGTGTCCGCGCAGTACGCAAAGACCTTTCCCCGTCGCGATGGCCCCATCACCTCGGACGGCGCAACCAGCCGTCCCTCGTCGGTCACAACGGCCTCTCCGCGGTGCAGCACGCCATACTGACGTGGATCGACCACGCCACACGCGCGCGCGGCGTTCACGTTGAACGTCCCTGGATACGCATGCTCCTCCAGGCGATAGCCTATCGCCGGAATACGATGATCGAGAGGACCCGCGGTCAGCACGAACTCGTCGGTCTCCAGCACGCGCTCCGCCGAATCGTGCTCCGTGATGACAAGTTCGTAATCGAGCCCTGTCTCGAGAAAGCGCAACGTGGTGCGCAGGTACGCCTCCAGGTTGCGCGGCCCGGCAATGCGCAGGGGTGCGGTCCGACCGCTCAACTGCAAGGACATCAGCATTCCCGGCAGGCCCGTCACGTGGTCGCCGTGCATATGGGTGATGAAAACGCCGGACACGCGCGCAAAACCGAGTCCGGCCCTCCGATATTGAACCTGCGCCGCCTCCCCGCAATCAAAGAGAAACACGTCTCCCTTTCGAAGCAGAGCAATACAGGACATCCCACGACGCGTGGTGGGCTGACCGGCGCTGATGCCGAGAAAGACGACGGACATGGGATCCGGGCGTCGCGACTCGACGGGTGCCTCCAGGGCAGCGCCTGCCGCGAGAGCTCGAGGCGGATTGGCCGCCTCCCCGAGCTCTTCCGGGCCAGAAGGGTCAGGGAAGCGGGCGGACGGCGAGATTGCTCGGCTCCGGTTTCTGGGGAAGCGCCCCCGCGACGTCAAGGCCCGTCACGAAGTCGCTCGTGCGCGGACCAAAGGGAACGCGATGCGACGCGTGACCGGGCAACTCCGGCACTTTTTCCACCGGAACACCTCGATAAGACCTGGACGCAACAATCGCAGCACGATATGCTCGTTCAATCCAGCCCGTGGCCTCATCGACCTGGCTGTCGTTGTCAACCCGCAGACGCATCCAGCCAGGCACCGGATGGTCGTGCCGTGACGCCCGCGAGTTTTTCGCAAGCTCGGCGGCGTCGGCTTCTGGAAGTCGGACCCAGATCTCAAGAAGCGCTTCGTTGAGGGGAACCGTCGCAAACAGCAACCGGTTTACGTAATATCCATTGCGGCCAAAAATGCTCAACTGCCGCACATCCGACCACGCCAGGACGCTACGCACGATCTTCTCCGCGCGCGGCCACCATTCGGCCTTGTGGTGGACGGGATGAGGCTGGCCGTACTCTTTCTGTGGAATGGGCACGTGCTTTTTCACTCCTCCGGGCACGCCTCGAAGGCGCGCCTCCGAAGAATACGCGACCTCCCGGAAGAATCCCTCCGCAATTACAAGGCGAGCGGTGCGCCTCCCCCAACACGACGTGCCCCGCATGTTGGCGGGAACGGCACGAGGGCGGTGGGGAACGGCGCGAGGGCAGGGGGAAAGGTCTGGAAGAAAGACGTCCGGCCTGTTATAGTGGAGGTATGCGTCGGCTGTGCGGGTTGCTCCTACTCCTGCTGTTGCTGTGCCGTCCCGGGTGGGGCCAACCCGCCATCCCCCCGGAACCGAACCGACCCGAACGCCCCGCTCCAAAACCTGGTCCGCACCTTCCGCAACGCGGGGACGTTTCCGTGCGCCCCGCGTCGGCGCCTCCCGCACCATCTGCGTCATCGGCGTCGTCCGCGCCCGCACCATCTGCGTCATCGGCGTCGTCCGCACCCGCCCCGGCCTCGGTCGGTTCCCCCGGAGCAGAGCACGTCGTCGCAAGCGCGGGAATTCGCCGCGACGAGACTCCGACGCTCACGGGACGTGTTTCGGACGTTGTTCCCCGCAGCGCGCTCGGAACACTCTGTGCCTCCTGCCGGGCGTGGCTCGCGCAACGCATGGACATGCCCATCACGATTCCGGTCACGATGAAGTATGAGTCGAACGCGCAGATTCAAGAGGCAACCGACGGTGGCGTTCTTGGCTACACCGACGTGCGGGAACAAAACCACCGAGTGCGGGTCATTGTACACGTCCCTTACGGCCAGTCGTATGATCGTACGATACATTTGCTCACGCACGAACTCACCCACTGCTGGGAGTGCGAGCATCACATGCATCTGTCACGCACCCTGATGGAAGGGCTTGCAGAGTACACGTCGTGGGTGCGACTCCGCGCTGACGGTGACAGGGCGGAACTCCGCGTCATCGAGACCAATCCCGCGCTCACATATCTCCGGGGGTTTCAACAGATTCGGCGGATGGTTACACAGAACGGTCTGTGCGCGACCCTCGCCGAACTGACCGCGACGGGCCGCCGCACCTCGTACCGCTGAGCGCGTCCCCCCCCCCGCACCCGGCCCGCCCC
>JAJXVI010000221.1 GCA_021782195.1 bacterium
TTTCTGATGTCGGACCACTCCACAGTGCCCTTCAGGAAGATGTGCTGGAAGCCATTGAGTTCATAGGGGTAGAGGTAGCTTGCCAGGAAGGTTGGCTCCACGCGCTGGATCTGGATGTGTTCCGTAAAACTGCGGCGCGCGAATCGCTGGTGGGTGGCTTCTCCCAGAATCTCCAGTCCAGGATTCATGGTCGGCGACCCGACGGGCGCGGCAACGGCTTCGCCAATGAGTGCGTGCGAGTGCAAGGGCAGGACCATCAGCACTGAAGCAAGCAGACCTGCCAATGTCAGCAAGGTTCTCGGCGTAAGGCCGATTTTCAGATCACGAGCTGCGTCGCCGTTCCCAGTGCGTCTCAACCGAAGTCTCATCTTCCTTGAATGTCAATTGTCGTGCGGTCCGGGCTGGTTCCCCGATTACCCTGATGTGTCAGGGAATCTGGCGGAGACGGTCGATCCCGTCCACGCGGACCGTGTTTCCTTCTAACGAGAGGAATCCTTCATCACGCAACTCGGTCATCATGCGCGAGACTGTTTCGCGACTTGTGCCGAGCATCTGTGCGATCTGCGTCTTCGGCATGGGAAGGCGGAAGACCGTTCGCCCTCCGAGTGCCCTACCGTCCTTCAGTCCCCAGTCGGCCAGCAGACGAGCCAGTCGACCTTTTACCGACAGAAGCGCCAGGTTCTCAATGACCTCGTCAGCCTTGCGCAGCCGTTCAGAGAGCTGTCGGAGCATTTTCAGGGGAACGGACGGGGCGCGTGCCAGGAATCGATAGAACTCTTCGTGGGCGATGGAGTACACCCGCGTCTCCAGAATCGCCTGCGCCGATGCCGATCTGGCCTTGCCGTCAAGCAACGACATTTCCCCGAAGAAGTCTTCACGACCGAGTACAACGAGGATCACTTCTCGTCCCCGGGGATCTTGAAGGAAGATTTTGACCTTGCCTTCCAGGATGATGAAGAAATGCTGTCCGGGATCCCCCTGAAGGAAGATCAGTTCGTCCTTGCGGAGGCGTCGTGTCGTGCCAACCGACGCCAGATCGTGCAGTTCAGCGTCGCTGAGAACCGAGAAAAGAGGAACTCTCCGAAGCATGCCGGCAACGACGACCTCAGGTGCAAACATTACGGTAGTTCCTCACGAGGGTCATGTGCAAGCAGTACTTCGCGGTGTGGGAAGAGGCCGGCCAGCCCGCCGGTGTGGACAAACAGCAGGTGGCTGCCGGGCTTGAAGCGCCCGCGTCGCACCTCCTCCACGAGGCCTCGGAAGGCTCGTCCCGTGTAGATGGGGTCGAGGATCAGGCCCGTTCTTCTGGCCAGGGTGCGTATCAGCCTGAACTCCTCAGCGGTCGTGCAACCGTACCCGTCACCAACGTAGTCATTGATCAAAGCGATCGGGGTCTGGTCGGATTCGACTTCGGGTTGAAACTCGCGTGCCCAGAGTTCCAGCAACTGTCGAATGCGCTCATGCAGAACGTCACCGCGCGACGAGACGTTGATGCCAATTACCTCGACTTCAGGGAGGTACGTCTGTGCGCCAAGCATCAGTCCCGCCTGTGTTCCTCCGGATCCACTGGCACAGACAACATGGGTGAACTGGTACCCCAGGTGATCCGACTGCCAGGCGATTTCTCTCGCGCAGTTGAGGTACCCGAAACATCCGAGTGGGTTGGATCCGCCCTCGGGAATCACGTATGGGCGACGGCCCTCGCTGGCCAGTCGGTCGGCGGCTTCAGCCAGAACCTCGTCGCGTCGTGCATAGTCGCTCGGGGAGAGGTACTCCACGCTGGCACCTGCCAGAAGCGATAGGAAGAGATTCCCGTCCGCGACTCCAGGACGTTCGCCTCGCAGGATCAAGTGTGTGCGCATCCCAAGCTGGGCTGCGGCCAGGGTTGCCGTTCGGCAGTGATTGGAGGCAACGTCGCCACAGGTAAGCACGGTATCGCATTCCTGCGCCAGCGCATCGGCCAGCAGGAAATCGAGCTTACGCACCTTGTTGCCGCTCATCGCGCCGCCGGTGAGGTCATCACGTTTGATGAAAATCTCTACCCCGGCCTCTTCGAATGGTTCGGGTGGCTGTGCCAGGAGCTCGATCGGGGTGGGAACGCGCGATAATCGAAGACGCGGAGGGAACTGTATGTCTGTGCCGCGAGTACGCATGGCTTTCTCCTCATCGCATGGACAGCAGGATCGCCCACCAACGCCCCAGTGGCTTTCGCGGCGTGGAAACGATTCCCTGTTTACGACCCGTGTTTTAGGACGCGACCGGTAGAACTGACCTGCCGGCCAGGTGCCGCTTGTGCCTCAGGGTCGGTCCTGGCTGGCGAAGATTCCTTTGTAGGTGGCCTCGCCTTCCGTTCGCATGAAGATGAACTGGCAGATACGGGTACCCGGATGCAGTGCCAGTGGGATGCTGCTCACGTTGGAGATTTCCAGAACCTGACGGTTGTCGATGCCGGGTTGCATGAAGCCGGCCGTGATATGCACCATGAGGCCGAGGCGGGCGAACCGGGAGCGTCCTTCGAGCCATCCACACAGGTACGGAGGCAGTTTGACCCGTTCCACGGTGATTCCGAGCACCGTTTCCTGAGGCATGAGTACGAAGCAGTCATCCACCCGCACGAGTTCGGTGATCTCGCTGAAGTCGGCGTGACTGTCGACGTGATAGATGGTATGCATCTTCTTGAACAGACGAAATTCGTTGCCCAGATGCAGGTCGACTGAACCCGGACCGACCTGATCTTCGCTGAAGGGCGTGATGACGATGTTTCCGTTGCGCATTTCGCGCAGGATCATCTCGCGAGTGAGAACCATGCCAGACCTCCTCGTAGCCAGGAAGACTTACTCACTACGATAGCCTGTGCCCTGTGCCCTGCAGGGTTGCTTCGTCGGGCGCGCTCGCTCCCCGTGCTCGCGCTCCGCAAGACGATCGTGCCTGCTTGAAGGGAGGCCGGTGGTCTGCTATAATTCGCGGGCCGGCATCACGTGTACCGTACACTGTCTCTACCGCATCAACCGCCGCATCTACCTGGCGTGCTTGCGTGCAGGTGCCGCTCGATGATCGGAGGGCGACAAGGTTGAACCGACTCAGGCGTATCGCAGGTCTCTTGCTGACCAATGCCATCTTCTGGATCCTCCTCATCCTGGGTGGAATGATCCTGTTCATCGTGAATTTCGAGAAACCGGTGAACTTTGCAGTGGACAAGGTCTACAACATCTTCTAGTGATGCCGTGCAGGTTTGTTCCCCTGCGCCGTGCCACACCAGAGTCTTGACTGGTGCGATCCTACCGGTCTATCTGTGTGGGACGAGTGCGCCGGGCGTACACCACCAACTCCATCGACAGGTGGCGGAATGAAACAGAATCTTGTGCGGGGGGGAGTGCTCCTCGCCCTCCTGATGGGGGCCGTGTGTCCGGCGTTTGCAGCGACCGGCGTGACGCGGCCGGATAACGTTCCCCTTTTTTTTCTGGTAGCTTTCCTGTGCCTGTTTGCCTACCTGATATTCAACAACTTTGCACTTCAGCGTCGCCTGGAACGTCTTCAGAGCGAGCCCCGTGGTATCGAAACGGGTTCATCGCCACTGGTGAGCACGTTTGAGTGGGAACGGGTGGCTGATCGGGCACCGTTTCCACTCTTCGGGAGCATTTTACCGATTTCACGCGCTGGCCTCTATGTGGTCGGGGTTCGCAGCGAGACGATGCTGACCCCCGTGATCGCGAATCTGCTTCACTCGGTCCTTCTTGATGACTCTAATGTGGCCATGCTCGTCTCTCAGCGCGCGGGACGTGATGAACTGGGTTCTGCCCTGCTTACATTGGAAGCCGGAGCACCGTGGTCGGGTCTCGGGTCCGAGGAGAGGACGCGCGTACGTCGTCGTGCGCAGTCGCAGTTTGACCGGTATGAATCGAACCTGTTCCTCTTCGAGGAGATGGACTGGACTGCCGACCGCCTCTTTTCGGCCTGCCAGCAACTCCGTGACAATGACCGGGAAATCCGTGCGATCCTGCTCGACGACCCGGTGCTGCTTGCACAGGGCGAGCTTCGCTGTGCCGAGGCCCTTGCGCGCTTGCAGCTCCTGAGCGTCAAGTGTACGGTTCCTATCGTGCTGTTGACGGCTACCCGGCATCAAGATGCGCGCTTCTGGCTGAACCTGGGCGAACGCTTCATCGCGATTTTCGAACTGGTTGGCCCTGCGGCAGATGGTCGTTCTGTTGAGATGGGTGTACTCAAGTATCCTGGAGAGGTTCCAAAGTTCTCCCTTTCGTATGACGCGGCGAGCGGATCCATCGCGATGTCATGAAGTCAAGCGTCCTGAGTTCCACGCCAGCCACCCAGCCGCCCACCTCAAGGGCTTGCGCCGATATCGAACTTCGTCGCCGCTCACGCCTGTACGATGCTTCCGTGCGCGAGATGGCCGCTCGCTGGCCGCAGATCCTCGTGGGTACGGTCATTCTTGGATCTCTGTGTGCGCTGCTGATGGCCACGTTGTTGCTCGGCGGTCGTCAGGCTCGGTTCTCCAGTGCTCGTGCAACCGTGCTGCTGCGCCTCCGGGAATCTCATCGTGGGCTTCCCACGGCTCGAGGAGCGACCGCTGTACCGTCACGTGCTCAAGACGCTGCGATCTCGTCGTGCCCCCCGCGTTGACGTGACCGGCCCCCCCCTCGCATCCGTACGGCGTGCCTGCGCCGAGCCCTGGTCTGCAAGAGCGGTGCTCGCATTGCTCGTCGCCGTGCAGTCGCTGCTGCTTGGATTCTCGCTGTGGCTCGTGGGGAGTGTGCATCGTTCTCCTGTCACGCGGCTCGAATCTCCACTGTTGTTTCCCGTAAAGGCCGTGGTGCTCCACCATCGCGACGTGATCGACACGGTCAGCATCTTCAGTGGGGTGCTGGGACGCGACCTCAGGGCTTCCAGCGCCGAACTGCGGGTGTCGGGTTTTCGCCGTGCGCTGGCGCCGGATCCCGGCCAGTCGAGCTGGATAGTGCTGGCAGACCGGGCTCGCCCATCTGATGCCCTCTATCGTCTCGGGTGCGCCTCGGCTTCACGTGGAGAAGCGTCGTGGAGGACATTCAGGCGTGGTGTGACCGATGGTGTGTTGAACTTTCTGTATGACTTTGGGGGTGCCCGGGATTCGTTTGTGCACAACTGGTCTACGGTCGGTGTCCAGGAACTTCAGATGGCTCCTCTCCTGCCGTGGACCAGGCGCCTCGACTTTGCCGTGGTTTCTTCGTGGGACGAAGCACACTGTGCCGGTATCGGGTACGTGCTTGCCAGCAACCCCGACTTTCCGATCCTGGGTCCACCGCTTCCGC
>JAJXVI010000222.1 GCA_021782195.1 bacterium
AAAATGACGGGTCCCGGGCAGTTGGTCGGACAAAGTGAGGGAGGGCGGTGTAGAGTCACTGCTTTTCAGCGCTGTCCCCCGGAGAGAACGAGGGAGGTGCGTAGATGAGAAGGACAGGGAACCGGACACGCATTTTGCCAGGGCGAATTTTTGCCCTGGCGATGTTGGGCCTCATGGTCGGGGGACTGTGCTGGGTCAGCATGCCGAAACGTGCGGACGCCGACGCGCCCACTGCAGTGGCATCGGTGATCGCAATCAAAGGAAAGCTCATGCTTGACAGGCCGGGTCGAGGTCACTATTCCGCCTTTGTGCAGATGCCTGACTACATCAACGACCAGTTGACGACCGACCCGAAGTCGGTGGCTGCCGTGGAGTTCGCAATCGGCGGTCGAATCGGCATCAATCGAGGCTCATCGATTCGCATCGTCGGGTATCGCAGCGCCACGAATGCGAGCACAGGTCAGATGCTGCGTGTGAATTCGGGCGTCATCTGGGCTCACTTCGACAAGCAGAAGTCGCCCCTCATCATTCAGACACGTAACAGTACAATTGGCATTCGCGGAACAGAGTTTCTCGTCGACGCGAGAGACGACTCGACGACGATTGACGTCTTCCAGGGGCACGTCGCCTACGCCCCGCGCCTGCCCGGACAGGCCCCGGAGGCCAATCCCGAGCTTCCTGAGAACGCGAGCCTTGCCGGGCCTGGAGAGCGCGTCGTGATCAAGGCCGCGCTTGCAGCTCCCGTGGTCAACAAGTACGACGTTGACCGCCTGCGCAAGGAAGACGCGCAGCGTTACAACGACCTTGCTGGCGCCCTGGTTGCCCTGGGTGCCATCCAGAACATTGCCGGGTGGGTTCCTGGTGGAACTCCGGTTGCCTGTTATGCCGGTTATGCAGCGACCGGTGTGCAGGTCGTCATGGATCCGGCCCAGGCCGCGCGCAATTTTGCAGCGAACGAGGTGTCGAGCCACGTGCCGTTCGGGGGGATTCTCGGCGGTGTCATCAGTTCCAGCGGAGGGTCCCACAGCAAGAAGGCCCCCCCGTTCATCGTGGGCCTTTCCCCTGACCAGACCACTGTCGACCCGCACACTCTCCATTTTGGGTGGAAGCCACTTGCAGGTGCGAAGCAGTACGTCTTGTTGCTCAGCCGGCAGGAGCACATGAACGCTTCGAACCTCGACTGGTCGGCTCAGACGAGTGACACATCCGTGTCCTATCCACAGGATGGTCCGCCGATGATCGCCGGACAGAAATACTACTGGCGCGTCGTCGGGATCGGTGCGAACGGGAAGGCAAGAGGGAAAGCCAGCCAGACCTGGTTGCGCACCGCGCCGGGCTCAGATCACGCGGGCGGGCAGTAGCCGTTCTGATGAGCCTGACTCTGAGGGTGCGGCGTCTCCCGTCGTGGTTTTTTGTCTCAAACTGGGGACGCCGCTGGTTCCTCGGCGGATTGTTCATGCTTGTGCTGTATACGGCGTGCGTGTTCTATCCCCGCACAATCCTGCCGACGTGGATCAAGTCTTCTCGATTGTGCTGGTATGGGTACGAGTTGTTGAGCTACGACGCCCTCCTCAAGAAGGTCGGGATTGTCAATCGGATTGACTCGCACCTGACTATCCTGGGTATCGACGACCCGTCGATTGAAGCGGTGGGACAGTGGCCCTGGCCCCGTTCAGTGCACGGGACGCTGGTCAGGCGGTTGGCCCGGGAAGGGGCGGCCGCTATCTCCTTTGACGTGCTGTTCGCCGACCCGGGCCAGGCCGGACCGGCTGATGACGCGCTCCTGGCCCGGGCGATCGGGGCGGCCCGAGCCCAGAACGGGGGACATCCCCTTGTGGTTCTGGCATGTCGCCTGGGGCCGCCTGTCACCTCTCAGGATCCTCTCGAGAGACAGCTTGAGCACACCGTGAACGACCAGGAGGTCTCACCACTGCCGATCTTCTTGCGTGCCGGGGCCGCGCAGGGCTTCATTGACGAAGAGACCAGCCTGAGTCAGACGTACGGTCCCGTCCTGCGCACCGTCTCCCTCGCCCGTCGCGATGCGCGCGGGCAGATGGTTGCGTCGCTCGACCTGCAGGCACTCGCGGTTTATCAAAAACTCTCCCCCTCGCAGATCATCTATGGCGATCATTTCATACGAGTCGGGCGATACACGATTCCGACCAATGCACGCTACGAGATGTTTGTCGCGTACTATCCCGTACAACAGAGTATCGACGAACTGGAGCCTGTCTCCTACGTGCGTGCGCTGGGCGTTCCGATGCCAGCCGACTTCGTGGGCTCGCGGCTGCCGCTGCCTCGCGCGCTGGTGAAAGGGCGACTCTTCCTGGTCGGCGCCACGGCCTCGGCGCTGGGAGACATGGTTTCGACCCCTGTCGGGCGTGTTGCCGGTGTGTACGTGCATGCCCAGGTACTCAACACCATCATGACGGGCAGCTACATTCGTGAGACTCCGTTGAGCCTGTATTTTATCACGATGCTGGCGTTCCCCGTGCTGTTGTTGATGGTGATTTCGAGAACGAGCGGCCTGGTCGGGCTGCTAGCCCTCATGGGGGCCGTGCTCGCCCTCGCCGGCTTGACCATCGTGCTGTTCGCTCACGGCTGGTGGTTGCGTCCGCTCGGGCCGCTGGTTACGCTTCTTCTCACGTTTCTCGGTTTTTCTGCCTATCAGTTCATTCGCGGGCACATGTTGCTACGCCAGTTCATCACCCCGGAGCTCGCACACGACTTGCTGCTGGCAGGCGGAACCGCGGCTCACACGACGGAGTGCGACTGCACGATCATTTTTTCAGACATTCGCGGATTTACAACCCTCAACGAGCGTGTATCTCCTTCGACAATGGTGCGCCTGCTCAAGGAGTACCATTCCCTGACCGTTCCCATCTACGAAAAACACGGGGGGCGCTGTCTTGACTACCTGGGTGACGCCCAGATGGTGGTCTATGGCGATCCATCCTCCATGCGGCGAATGGGCAAGCACAAACACGCGGTGGCGGCACTCGCCGCAGGCCTCGAAGTTTGCGAGGCCATCGACAGGATGAACGAGCGCTGGGTTGCCAGAGGAGATCCCCCCTTTGAGGTCGGGATCGGATGCTGTTCAGGCAACGTCGCGGTCGGTGTGCTCGGGGCCGATACGTCGCACTTGCAGTACACAGCCATTGGTGACGTCACCAATACGGCGGCCCGCGTCCAGGGGCTGAGTCGTGACCTTCACGCTCCCGTGATTGCAGCGGAGAGCACAATTGAGCGGGCAGGCGACGAGGTCGTGGCCGAAAAGATACGTGCCGTGTCTCTCAAGGGAAAGTCCAGGGACGTGACGGTCTACCGGATCCTTGGTCTGGCCGGAGACGAGGGGTTTGTTGCGCGTATGCGCGCTCGCGTGGCCTCCGATCCCGATGGAACCTGACCGTCGCACGGCGCGCGGGCGTTCTCGGACCGGTGGGCGTTTCATCCTGACGGCCGGGGGCTCGAGCTCAGGGTGTCAGAGTTCCGCGAAGTTGACATTGGTTCGACGACCGGTCAGGCATCCTGCCCAAGTCGGAAACAGCGACAGGCGTTCTCGCGGGTAATTCGGGCAATCAATTCGGGCTCCACCCCGTGGATACCGGCGATGGTCGTGCAGACCCCAGGCAGGTAGGACGGTTCGTTCCTCTTCCCACGGTAGGGAATCGGCGCGAGATAGGGACAGTCCGTCTCGAGGAGGAGACGGTCGAGCGGAGCCTGACGCACCACCTCACGGAGTGCATCTGCGTTTCGAAACGTCACGATGCCGGTGAATCCCAGGTAGAACCCCATTGCCAGCAGATGTCTTGCCGTGGAGAGGTCGCCCGTGTAGCAATGAATCACCCCACCACAGCGCGGGGCCTCTTCCTGCTCGAGCAGGGAGAGCAGGTCAGCCTCGGCGTTTCGGCAGTGAAGGATGAGCGGAAGGTCCCGGCGCAGGGCCAGGTGCACGTGACTGCGCAGCGAGGCGAGCTGCAATTCGCGTGGACTGAACGTGTAGTGGTAGTCGAGCCCGGTTTCGCCGACCGCGACGATGCGGGGATGACCGGCGAGGCCGTCGATTGCGGTTGCGACCTCATCGTCAAAGCGATTTGCCTCGTGCGGGTGGACGCCGACTGCTCCGTACACGTCGTAATCGCACGCGAGGGAATCGACGAGATCACACGTCTTCACGGACGACGCAAGGTCAGTTGCCGGAATGAGAAACGAGGTGACGCCCTTAGCCACGGCCCTTGCCATCACCTGTGGGCGGTCGGCATCGAAGTCAGATGCGTCGAGGTGGCAGTGCGAGTCAAAGATCACGGCAGGCTCTCACGTATGTAGTGTAGCAGACCGTTTGCCACTGCCTTTGCGATGGCTTGAGGATACCCCGGTGCCCTCATTCTTGCTTCACACGTCGGATTCGAGATAAATCCCACCTCGATGAGGACTGCCGGCATGTACGGCTGCCGCACCACGTGCAGAGAGCGATAGACGTAGGCCCGTACAGGTTCGTGCTGGATGTTGGCGACCGGGTCTGCGAGGCATCGGGCAAGTTCGGCGCTCTGGGGCTGGTAGTAGTAGACGAAAGTACCGTGAGCCACGCGCCCGTCGGAAACCTGAGGGCGTGCATTGTGATGGATGCTGATGAAGATGTCCCCGTGCGCTTTGCGAGCAACCCGAACGCGTGCGGGGAGTTCATCGTTGCGATTTCGACCGACGGCTCGGTCGGTGGTGCGTGTCATGACCACCGTGGCGCCGTCGGCGATGAGTGTCTTGCGCACTGCGAGTGCGACGCGCAGGTTGATGTCCTTCTCACGCAATCCGTGCAGTCCAATGGCGCCACTGTCGGGTCCACCGTGACCCGGGTCAAGCACGACGGTAAGTCCGTGCAGTTTCTGCGATACGACGGGAGGAGCCTTGATGGTCAGGCGCAGATCCTCCGGCGCATATTTTGCGAAATCGTGACCGGGCGGGTCGGTGGACATGTTCGCGCATACCCCGTACGCCGTGCTCCAACCCCAGATGGCCCGTCCCTTCAGGGGGAGTCGAAGTTCCACGAGGTCGGGCCGT
Organism: bacterium; assembly: GCA_021782195.1. Lineage (GTDB taxonomy): Bacteria > Vulcanimicrobiota > Xenobia > RGZZ01 > RGZZ01 > JAJXVI01. The sequence continues at coordinate 5,056 of JAJXVI010000222.1, forward strand.
ACCTGGCGCAAGGTGGCGTGGCCGACGAGGCGGTCGGCGGTGTAGTGCGCGAGTTCGTTCATGGCGAGCGTGCACCGATGCAGGCGCAGGACGATGGCCGGGGGCGTCACGGTCTCCTGCACGTCGAAGGAGGTGCGTCCGCTCAAGAGCAGGTCTACACACGTGTTCGCAGGCCTCGGCCCACTGTTTCGAACTGCAGGGGGCTCCGGGCGGATAAGCACGTTTGTGAGCTGAAAAGATCGGA
>JAJXVI010000223.1 GCA_021782195.1 bacterium
CGCGGCGGGAGGCTCACGAGCGCCAGCCTCCGCGGGGACGTCCGCAACGCCAGCCGCGGCGGGGACGTCCGCAACGCCAGCCGCGGCGGGGACGTCCGCAACGCCAGCCGCGGCGGGAGGCTCACGAGGATGAAATACGTGCGCCTCTTCCTGCTTCACCTGCTTCTGATCGTGGCAACCATGGGCGTGGGATTCGCCTGTGGCCTCCTGGCCGGATGGCACTGGCCGCACCTGCTGGGGTCTGCCGCCTCCGGCGCGCCGACGTCGGCGTGCGTCTGCGTCGACCTTCCCCCGAGCAGCGTCCGCCACGTCGAGTGCCTGGAGGCGCCCTGCTCGGTGTCGCTTCTTGCGCGGACGCGTCGTCCCTCGCCGCGCACCGGCGCGGGCTCTTCCCTCGGCGCCACGCGCGCGAGCGTTTCGTGAACTTGCCCGGAAAACGTCCCCCCGAAAGAAAGACGCATCCATGAAGCTATCCGGCACCTCTTTTCCGAAGACCCTGCGCGTTCTGGCCTGGATCGGCGCGGTGGTTGCAGCGGCCGCGGCGCTTCGCCTGTTTCATCTCGGCACCCAGAGCCTGTGGTGCGACGAGGCCGGCGGGCTGCGCTTCGCACGCTACCCCATCGGCGACCTCCTGCACGAAATGCGGGTCCACCACGAGGTGCATCCCCCGCTGTACTACACGTTCCTGCACTACTGGACCAACCTCGGCGGACAGAGCGAGCGCTGGATACGGCTGCCCTCAGTCATCGGCGGCACCCTCACGGTTGGCCTCGTCTTCTGGCTTGCGGAGGAATGCGGCGCCGACTTCCAAAGCTCCATCGCGGCATCTACCGGACTCGCCTGCTCGGCCTTCGCGATCTCTCAGTCACAGGAAGTCAAGGACTACATCTTCGCAATCTGCGCTGGCGTCATCGGAACGGCCCTGTTCGCGCGACTGGTGCGAAAGCCCGGCACGCGTCTCGCCATTTTGTACGGCACGATTTCGGTCATCGGCTTCTTTCTACACTACCTCGTGGCGCTGATCTGGCCGGCGCAACTGCTATCCGCGCTCACGTGTCGCCGTCCGCGCGACGCCTCGAAAACCACGTCGGAATTCTGGCGCGCCTGGGGCATTGCCGCCGCCATCGTGTTCGGCGGACTCGCGCTCTGGGCCGCCGTGTTCCTTTACCAGGCCACCGCGCAGGATTTCTCGCTGTTCCGGGCCACGCAATGGGCCGACCTGTATCGCGTTCCACTCACCCTGCTGTGCGGCGCCACGTGGTCGATACCGGCGAACATCATGCACTGGCCCGTCATCATCATTGTGCTGGGAGCCGCGCTCCTGGCCATACACGCCGGCTACCGGTCCCTTGAACCGCTGTACGGAAGACTGCTGCTGCTGACGGTCTTCCTGCCGGGCGTGATCCTCTTCTCGATGTCGAAAATCACATCAAGTCACGTCTTCTGGGCCAAGTACGTGAGTTTTTCCGCCCCCGCACTCTTCCTGTTGATCGGCTGCGGTCTGGTGCACATGCGTTCGCGCCCGCTCGCCGTCCTCGTCGCCGCCATTCTCCTCGGTACAAATACCGTGGCGACCTACAACCGCTACTGGAACGCGCTCTACCAGAACCAGGACTGGCGCAGCACGGGATACTACCTCCAGGCCCACGCGCGCGCGAACGACCTCGTACTGGTCGTCCCGTCCATGATGATTCCACCACTCACCTACTACTACCACGGCGCGGCCCCCGTCGTCGGCGCGGACATCACCCCGCGATACCTGGCTCCCCGCCTGGCGCGCGCACGCCGCATCTGGCTCTGCGAGCCCCCGAACCATCCGCTTGCGCAGCGAGCGAAAGTCCCCGAATACCTGTTGCGCCACGCCCACTTCATCACCGGGCTCCAGACCCAGAGCGTCGTCGCCGACCACGTGCTGCTCGTCGAGGAGTTCAGCCACTACCAGGCACAGGCCCCTCAAGCGACGCCGCCTCCCACGAAAGGGAAATCATCCAGGGGAGGCGGTTGACAGCGGTCGCAGCGCGCGTTCCTGGTTGACGGCCGGCGCGGCGCGCATTCCTTACAGGCTCGTCGATCCGTCGCTCTGCGCCGAAGGAGACGCTTCAGGAACCGGAGGCTGTGCCGCGGGGGAACCGCGGGGGCCGGTGTGCCAGGTGTTCGGCTGGAACAATCGCGCGGCCGTGGGTGAGGGGGACGCCGTCAGATCCGCTCCCGGGGACGCGGACGGTCCCGCTTCCGGGGACGTGGACGCGGCGGAACCTGCTTCGGGCGCACCCGACGCGGACGAAGCGGACGGTCCCGCGGAAGGTCCGCCCGATGGTCCGCCCGATGGTCCGCCCGATGGTCCGCCCGGAGAGGACGGCGCCCCGCTCCCCACCGCCGTGGGAGCCGTCGGCGCGGAGAATGGCACAGGAGCATTCGACTGAACGCTGCTCGGAATTGCGTCACCGCTCCGGCGGTCGGCGAACAGGTTCTTGTGATGACGGTAGACAACCACGCGGTTGTTTCCGGTGTCAGCGATGTAGATTCTTCCCTGACGGTCCACGCAGATGTCGCGGGGAAGCTGGAACTGGTTGCTGCCCGTGCCCTGCTCTCCCCAGGTCAGCACGAACTTGCCGTCAAGCGTGAACTTCTGGATGCGGTTGTTGTTCTTGTCGACCACGAGCAGGTAGCGGTTCTCTTCGACGGCCAGTCCGCACGGCTGGTTGAACTCACCTGGCTTGTGTCCTGCAATGCCCCACTGCGTCAGGAACGTGCCTTTGGAATCAAATTTCTCGATGCGATCATTGTTCGTATCGGCGACATAGATGTTTCCTTCCAGGTCGGCCGCCACGGCACGCGGATGATTGAACTGTCCCGTGGCCGATCCGTGCTCGCCAAACGTCGAGAGGAAACGCCCCTCCGGGTCGAAGCGCTCGATTCGGTCGTTGTAGGTGTCCGCCACGAGAACCGACCCCTGCTGGCCGGAGTCGACACAGATTCCGATCGGCTGGTTCAACTGTCCGGGGTTGAGCCCGTTCACCCCGAAATGCCCCTGGTACTGGGCGTTCAACACGGAGTAACGATCAATGCGGCTGTTGTCGCAGTCAGCGATGTAGATCGTGTCTCCCTGTGGCTGCTGCAAGACCGCGATGCGGCGAGGAAGATTGAAACTGGTCGCCTGCGACCCGAGCTGTCCCCACAAAACGAGCAGCTTGCCGTCAGCGTTGAATTTCTGGATGCGATTGTTCGCGGTGTCGGCAACGTAAAGATTGCCATACTGGTCCACCGCCACGCCACACGGTGATTGAAACTGACCGGGGCCCGTTCCTGGCTTGCCAATGATATGCTGGAAGTCCGGTGGCAGATCCCTCTGCTGAAAGAGCAAGACGTACACGAGGGCGCCAATACCGGCGCTTATCAGGAAGATGACAAGCCAGATGAAAGCGCGCATGGATCAAGACCTTGTCGGGGTCGAAAGCATCATGTCCGGACACGCCGCGTCAGTCGGGGCCGGCGAAACGGGGTGGGTGGCACGTTCATCGACAGAAAACGGCCCGGCAGCCAAAAGCTCCGGCCAGTCGCCAATGGCGCGCTGGACGCGCGAGCGCTCGGCCTCGATGATCGATTGCAAGCGCAATACCGCGTCGCCGACGTAGTCGTTCACCACCAGGTAGTCGTATTCACGAATGGCCGAGAGTTCATCGCGTGCCCGGTCAAGACGTTCGACCACGCGCTCCTCGCTTTCAGTGCGACGACCTCGCAGACGCTCGGCAAGGGCCGTCATGGAGGGAGGAGCCAGGAACACGAAGATTGCCTCCGGAAGGACTCGTCGAACCAGTCGGGCGCCCTGTACGTCGAGATCGAGCACGATGTCGTGACCGCTCGCCACTTCCTGGCGCACAAACGCGGCCGGAGTTCCGTAGCACTGTCCGTGAACGCGCGCGTGTTCGAGAAGTTCGCCGCGCGTCGCCATGCCCTCGAACTGCTCGTGGGAGACGAAGAAATAGTCACGGCCCTCGGTTTCACCGCTGCGACGTTCCCGCGTGGTGGCGGAAACCGAAAAATGGAGGTTCCCAAGCGCGCTCACGAGGCGCCCAAGAACCGTGCTCTTACCGGCCCCGGAAGGCCCCGAGACCACAAACACCAGGCCGTGTCGCTGACTCACGAGGTCTCTCTCTCGCTTCCGGCCTCACCTGCCGCACGGCGGGCCTTTGCCTCGGCTCCTTCGGAGCGTGCGCGTCGGACGTCCGGCGCAGGCGCACTCGCGTTGGCCGCCACGGTCTCCGTCGCCTTTGCTGAAAGCACCAGGTGCCCGGAGTCCATGACCAGAACGGTACGGGTTTTGTGGCCTACCGTGGCGTCGACCAGATTGCCCTTCTTCTTTGCATCAAGAATGGCGCGTTTCACGGGCGCGGAATCAGCGTCGACTACGGCAATGATCTTGTCGGCGCTGATGAAGTTCCCGTAGCCCACGTTGATCAACTGGATGGCCACTGCGCGTTGCTCCATTTCCCTGAGTCGGGAGTGCCCGGGAGGCATTGCGGCGCATCCTCGAAAGCCTCCGGCGACACCACGCCAACTGCCTTCGGTACGGCGAAAGGCTCTCCCTCCCTGTCTGCGGCGCGTCGAGTCGACGCAACGCGACGGGAAAGCAACCGGTTCGGGGAACAGCGAAAGCGTTCCTGCCCGACCGTTGCGCCTGCGAAGAGCGATGAAGACGTGCGCGCGCAGGGGACCGGTGGGGACGCGAGGAAACGGCAGCGTCCATGAAAATCGAGTGGTTTACAGATATCCAGCTGGAAGTCGGTGACCCTGAGCGAAGCGCGCGGTGGTATCGCCGCATGCTCGGGATGAAGGCGTCGCCTCACGCGACCGACGAGGGGCGGGAACTTCACAGCGCCAGTGGTCTGCGGCTACGGGTGGTGCTCGGGACGGCGCAGCGATCACGGCAGTTTCGACTCGGCGTGCACGTCGCGGGTCGCGTCGAGGTTCGACGCTGGAGGTCCCACATCGACGCGAACGGTGGTCTCGCAAATCCAATCACGGACACGCCTGATCGGTACGGCTTCACCATCGCCGACCCGGACGGCTACCTCTTGGAGTTCTACACCGAAACACCCGAGGAGTGATCCGCGAGAAACGCGCGGGCCGCCGAGAATCGACCAACCCCCGCGGAACGTGGACAAAAAAGCGGGAGAACGCAACAAACGCGCCCCCCTGGAGAGGAGCGCGTCTGCAACGGAACCTTACTGACGGCGTCGACGCTTCTTCGCCGCCTCGGCCGACTTCAGGCGCTTCTTGTCACGAGTTGAC